>NZ_JBMFIW010000011.1:0-2842 GCF_049974385.1 Caldisphaera sp.
CTAGTATTATTGAGCCTCTGTATACTTGGTTTAAAATTTCGTCGAGGCCTTTGATACCCAGCTTTGTTAGAGACAATGTTCACACCTTATTATTTATGTAATAAGAAGTTAAAAAATATATAAGGGCTCAGACCTGCGTGGGTATATCATTTATTTTAATCAACCCTTTCGAGCTTCTTCACTGCCCATTATATAATTGATTAAAAAATTAATAACTCTCAATGCAACTATACATTTTTTTATACGCATATTCTATCTCTTTTTCATCACTATTCGAATAAATTTCATTTAATATTTTATTTCTCTTATTTTTGTCTGATAAATCTGATAATATTTTTCTATAATTCTTTAACACGTTTTTAACTTCTTTTTGGCTAAATATATAATCAACAAATTCTGGAGAATCATTTAATATAGATAAGTAGTGATTTCTCAAATATTTAAATGTTGTACCTGATAATTTGTTTACAATATCTTTGTTATATGATGTTAAAATTTTATTTAACGATATACCAGCAATATATGATAATCCAATTGTTAACGAAATTATTTTGTCATGAGTTTCATAATCTACATAAAAAGTATTGAATCCAATATTTGAAAATAAGTTTTCAACTAGTTTTGATCCATCACTTTTACTAATAGGAATTATTGCTATATGATGTTTTTTTGGATCTTTCATTCCACTACCAAATAATGGGTGTATACTACTTAATAAAACATTAGACGAGAATTTATTATAATATTTTATAATTTCTTTTTTAAAAGTAGATATATCAAAAATTAATTTGTTACTTAAATCTCCATTTTTTGATATTTTAGCTAATTTAGTTAAAATTTTTTTGTTGCCCTCATTGTTTGCTGATATCATAATATAATCACTATCTTTTATTACTCTTTGAAAACTTGCAGATTTTGTTTTTGGATCATTTATTAAAACATCAAATCCATGATTTTCGAAAAGTTTATAAAAAAGTTGCCCCATTTTGCCGTAGCCTATTATTCCTATTTTCATTTTTTTCGCCTTAGCTTTTCATTTCATCAATTGTTTCGTTTATTAGATCCGCGGCCAAAGGTATATTTTCTTCTTTAGTTGTCAAAGAAATCCTAATGAAATTCTCAAATTCGTTTCCAAAAGCTTCTCCAGGAAATATACCTATGCCTTTTTTAGCTAAATTATATGCGAGTTCAGTGCCAGACAATCCATTTAGCTTTAAGAATACATAAAAAGTTCCTTCAGGTCTTACATAAACAAATTTTTTGTTGTTAACTTTATTTAAAAATAAAATAAGTCTTTTATAATAAATATCTTTAACTTGATCTGCAATAGAATCCCACATTTCTAAAGCCTTAATAGCAGCTCTTTGAGAGAATTTAGGAACTGAAGTTATGTTTGCTTTAATGAACCTACCTATTTTATCTATTAATTGCTTATCTCCAACGGCATAACCTAATCTAAGACCTGGTAATGAAAATGTTTTTGAAAAACTAAAAATTGATACGGAATTTTGCAATATATAATCTGTCAGTTTAAATTTGAAACCATCAAAAACAATGTCCCTATACGCTTCATCAGAAACTATAGTTAGATTTTTATCTAAGGATTCATCAATTAATTCTTTTATCTTTTTTTGAGTAATAACTTTACCAGTTGGATTATTTGGGTAATTTATTATCAACGTTGTATCTTTTTCTATGTTGCTAAAATTAGGTTCCCATGAATTTTCCAGTTCAGTATTTAAAATAGAAATTTGTTTGTTGAATAAATTTGCAGAAAATTCATACCCAGACCAATAGGGTGATATTAAATTAACCTTTTTTGAAAATAAAATTAAGGATGATATAGCTGCTTTAGAGCCAGGAGTTATTATTACGTTATCGAGATCTACTTTATGATATTCAGCGATAACTTCCCTCAATTCGTCCAAACCTTTATATGGTGCATATCCTAAATCTCTAATGTTTTTAGTTAGTTCATCAATTATTATATCATTAGGCTTTATATCAGGATCTCCTGCATCCATTCTTATCTTTACTTTGTTTTTGCTGAGCTCGCTGAAGAAGTCATAAATATCAAATTTCATTGTAATCACCTTGTGCTTTCTTACAAATATCAATTATTTCAATGTATATACTTTTAAAATTTCCGGCTCTTAATAAAATTTCTTTTTCTCTACTTTTATCTGTTATTTTTATTTTCTTTATTTTCTTTATTTTTCCTATTTCTTTACAAATAGAAACTCTTTCATCTAATAAATTAATTATTTGTTTGTCTATTTCATCTATTTTATTTCTCAATATATTAAGTTCCTCTGTATCAGTTTCCATTTTGATCACCTTTTGAATAAATCTTATGATAATTATCTTGATTCAAATTCCTAGAATTAGCTATTTCCAAAGAATAAAAAGTTAAATAAATCAATATTGGTATTCCATCACATCTCCCCACTAGTATCTTTAAGTGACAAATATTTATATTTTTCCTATTAAATTCCCACATATTATGTAGACATTATGTAAGAATTTAATTACTTCATTGTCTTTAAAGAAGATTTGTTACAAATTATTCAAAAATTTAATAAATCATGTGAAAATATTAATAATAGAATCCTTCGTTATTGATGATAAGTGTTATTCGCAAAGGTTTTCTTTTTGTATATTAAAGAGGCTATCATATAATAATATAATAGGAAACTAGTAATATTTAATGGGATGTCCGAAAAAAGCTATCTGAAAAATGATGATAGTCTGGAGCAGGGAACCATTACTTTATAATTTCTTTTGCAGTTTCTCCAATTATTTTAATTCCTTCTTTAAGTTTATCTATGCTTGGATAACTAAA
>NZ_JBMFIW010000011.1:2850-49684 GCF_049974385.1 Caldisphaera sp.
ATTACTTTATAATTTCTTTTGCAGTTTCTCCAATTATTTTAATTCCTTCTTTAAGTTTATCTATGCTTGGATAACTAAAGTTAACTCTCATAGCATTTGAACCGCTTCCATCTGCAAAGAAGTTTCTTCCAGGAACGTATGCTACTCCTCTTTCAATAGCCTTTGGAAGCATTTCAGTAGTATCTACTTCTTTAGGTAAATACACAAAAGCAAAAAGGCCTCCTTTAGGTTTGTACCATTCTGAACCGCTTGGCATGTATTCTTCCAAAGATTCTATAAGTACATCCCTTTTCTTTCTATAAACTTTCCTAGCATTTTCTATTGTTTCATCAACTACGCCTTCCTTAATAGCATACATAGCAATATATTGAGACAAGGTGGATGAATGAAGATCAACTATTTGTTTAGCAAGTTCAACAGTTCTTGTAAATTGTCTTGGAGCAATCATATATCCTAATCTTAGACCAGGTGCAAGTATTTTACTAAAAGTGCCCATGTAAATTACTCTACCTTCACTATCTAATGTTTTCAAACTAGTAAACCTTTTATCAGTATCAAATACAAAGAATCCATACGGATCATCTTCTATAACTAAGATGTCATATTTATTTGCAATTTCTATTAATTGCTTTCTTCTATCATCGCTCATAATAACTCCAGTAGGGTTATGACTAGTTGCAACTGTATATATAGCTTTTATTTTTTTCCCTGAATCCTTTGCTTTTTTAATTTCCCTTTCTATCATTTCAACCTTCATTCCATCTTCATCTAGTGGTATTGAAATGAAGTTAGCACCAAAGAATCTAAAAGCATTTAGTGCTGCAAGGTATGTTGGTGCCTCAACTATAATATTATCTCCTGGATCAATTAATGATAAACCAATTAAATATATTGCTTCTTGGCTTCCAGTTGTTACTGCAACTCTATCATCTTCGTTAACCTTAACCCCTTTTGAAAGTGCAAATGATGCAACGGCATTTCTAAATGGTGTAACACCTAAAGTTGGTGAGTATTGTAATGCATTATCTCCTAAATCTTCAAGAACTCTTTTTGCTATATCTGCTAGCTGCTGTTTTGGAAAAACTTCTGGTCCAGGTAAGCCTCCGGCTAAGCTTATTATATTTTTACCTTCTGTTAATGTTAGGATTTCTCTGATTTCAGAAGGCTTCAAAGATTGTGATCTATAAGATATTTTACCTGAGTAATCTACCAACTTTTTTGCACCAAAGTTAATAGGTAAGAAAAGATTTAAATCTATTAATGATTAGTAAAACATTTTATATAAACTATATATAATGAACACATAGTGGGATACAGAAAACTGACCCATTTCAGTAAAAGATTAAAGCAGTTTTAATAATAAGATCAGAATGGGCCGCCGTAGCTCAGTAGGTAGAGCGCTGGCCTCGTATGTGCAAGACCGAAATCGCAGGGAAAGCCAGTGGTCGCGGGTTCAAGTCCCGCCGGCGGCTCTTTATAAAATGGTAAACGTTTTATTTTTGTAATATAGTACTTAAGTTGAGGTAAGAAAATGGCCACAAAACTGTTATTTCAAATAGATTCATATATGAAAGAATTTGAAGGGAAAGTTACGAAAATTGATGGAAACAAAGTTTATTTTGATCAAACAGCATTTCATCCGGGCCCTTTTGGAGGATTAGCGGCAGACGCAGGTTTTATTGAATTAAAAAAGAATGGTTATAAGATTAAAGTTATAGACGTTAAAATGGAGGAAAATGATGAGGTAGCTCATTATTTGGAAAACACTAATAATATTTCAATAGGTGATGAAATAAAAGGTTATATAGACTGGGAAAAAAGATATACTATGATGAAATTACATACTGCTAGCCATATACTTTCTTCTGTTATGTATAGCAAATATGGAACTAAGATAACAGGTGGTCATATAGATTATGAGTCAGCCAAAGATGACTTCGACTTAACTAATGTAAGTGATTGGAAGAAAGCATTACTAGATGCTGTGGAAGAAAGCAATAATTTAATTCAAAAATGTGTTGAAGTTAAGGTATATTGGTTGCCAAGAGAAGAAGCATTAAAGATTCCTGGGATTATTAAGCTTGCAGAAAAGATGCCTCCTAGTGTGGACAAGTTTAGAATAGTCGAAATAACAGGCATTGATATTCAAGCCGATGGAGGTCCTCATGTTAAAAATACATGTGAAATAGGCAAGATAAAAGTTATTAACGTTGAGAATAGAGGTAAAGTAAAGAAAAGAATATATTATACGGTAGGATGATTAAGTAATGATTTCAATGAATAAAGAAAAAAATGATGAGCTTTGGGCAAAAAAGCTTATAGATGAATGTATTAAGAATTATAAAAATAATAATGATGCAAAGGGTTACATTCCTACATGTTTAAGTGAATTAAAGGATCAAATAGAAAGGGGGGTTGCAAAAGAGAATATAATAAATTATATTTTAGACTTGAAAAAATTAGCTTCAGACTTGTTTAATAAATTGATATTTGAATATAATTTAGAATATCAATTACCTTTAAACGTAAATCCTGATAATGATGTGGCAGTTTATGTTTGGCCTTCAATATTATCAAATGGCAATAGTCTTAGACTATATTCTTTAACATTATATAATTGGTTTTCGTTTTCCTTTAAATCTGGAGACGGAAAAAGTGAATTAGAACCCATTACATTTATTTTTAACAAGAAAAAAGACAAATATAATTTATTAATGGCATATGCCAGAGTTCATTATGATTTATGTGAGTATAATGTGGATAAAATTAAAGATATAAAAATTGTATTCGCTAGATATGGTCATACTCCTTATATTTTAGGAGAAAATTATGTAAGAGTGAGATGCCCTAAGATAAAACATAATTCTGCAAGAACTGGAAGGAAATATTGGGATAGATTGTGGCTTATAGCTGGAAACATATTTACTAGAATTACTGGAATTAGGAAGATACAATTTAGATTTAAGAATAATTTGAGAACATATATCCTTGGTTGCTTACCTAAAACAATGAATAATCCATTTAAGAGTCCCATTTATCCTATACAATTCTTTTAAGCTATACTAATCACAAATTAAGGGGAAAAGAATTGCAAAATTATAAACTGATCGCGCCTAGAAAAATTAGAAAGGTTTGGATAATAACGTTCGAATATTCTCCTATAGTTAAAGTAGGTGGTTTGGGCGAGGCAGTATATCAATTTTCAAAAGCATTAAGTAAAGAAGGAATAGATGTAACAATTATAATGCCATCTCATGGTAGACATTTGGATTTATCGATTAGATCAAAATATAACTTTACTCCATTAAATTTTACAGCTTGCGGCGAAAGGATTGGTTTGGATGGGAAGAATTATAGTTATTGTATTGGAGCCGAAGAAGCTAATATTAATGGAATTAAAATAATATTATTTAAAGGGCTTGATTATTCTACTGGAATAATTTTCGATTCATGGAATGTTTATTCTAATGTAGAAGAAAAATCAGCATTGCTTACAAGATCAGTAAAAATATTGGCATGGCATGAAAATCCAGCCGATTTAATCCATATAAATGATTGGCATACAGTATTACCTGGAGTTGCGTTGAGAGATGAGCTTGAAAAAA
The DNA here is from genome assembly GCF_049974385.1 of Caldisphaera sp. NCBI lineage: Archaea > Thermoproteati > Thermoproteota > Thermoprotei > Acidilobales > Acidilobaceae > Caldisphaera > Caldisphaera sp. The sequence continues at coordinate 6,456 of NZ_JBMFIW010000011.1, forward strand.
GAGGCATTTCAGTACCATTGGTTTATACTATACATTTATCAGGTTCCCCTAATTTTCCCTGGCATTACGCGTCAGACAAGTGGGCAGGTTTAGATAACAACTATCATAAAATATGGAGGGTTTCTAAACATGAACCAATACAATATGAAAAACTTTGGAATCAGTTAAATGGTAATGTAGAAGCTTTTGGTGTTTATGTATCAGATTATATTTCAACAGTGAGCAGATCTTATTTAAGGGAAGAGCTTTTTTCTAGATATGGTGATTGGATCGAAGGAAAGTCATGTGTTGTATATAATACAACAGATTGGGATATAAAAAAAGTTGAAAAATGGATTCAAGAAAAGTATGGTTTTGTCGGAAAAGAAATTGCATGGGATATTATCAAGGAATATATTAGAAATTCAAGTTGGACTGGCTATGATATATATGATTCCTCTAAGGCTATAATGCTGGTTGTAGGAAGGCTTACATCTCAGAAAGGAATAGATTTGGCTATAAGGGCCTTGGACTATGCACCCTCAGTAAATCTGGTTATACTTGGAGTATCAGTAGGAGATTACGGCTATGAACAATACATTAAACATTTGTTGGAAGAAAGAAAAGGAAGAGCAATAATAACTACAACTAAAATCAACGAAGATGCTTACAAAGCATTATTTAGAGTTTCCGCATCTTTGGTAATGCCTTCAAGATGGGAGCCTTTTGGATTAGTTGCTATAGAGTCATTATCTCAAGGGACTCCTGTCATAGCTAATTCAGTAGGCGGATTAAAAGAAATAATTGATGATATTAGAGGTGGCAAAGGCAATGGTATACTCGTTAAACCTGAAGATACTTATGAGCTTGGATTAGCCATGGAATCTTTTGCAAATCTAATGTGGTTTGAGAATTTTAATAACATACCTATAGACTCAATTAGGGATTTTGTTTTAAAAAATAATATGCTTCCTGAAGAAATTAGAATTAATGCAATAAATAAGGTTGATAAAAATTTTAGGATTGATAACCAAATTGAGCAGTTAAAATCATGCTATGAAAAGGCAAGAATAATGTCTTATTATAGAACGTTATAACATAAATAAATTTTAATTCTTAATAACATTATTAAACAAGGTGCATGCCTTGGATATAGCTTTATTATTTGAAATGCATCAGCCAATTAGGCTAAAGAAGTTGCATGATTTTCCACCAACTTCGATACCTAATAATTTAAATGATATTTTTGATAATCACAATAACAAAGTAATATTGAATAGAGTTATAGAAAAAACTTATAGATACGCAACAAAAATTATAAAAAATAATATAGAAAAATATAATGGATTTAAAGTTAACTTTAGCATATCAGGGGTTTTATTAGAACAACTTAAAGAAAGCAACAAGGATGTGATTAAACTATTCCAGGACTTAGCTAGCTCAGAAAGAGTGGAATTTTTGGCTCAAACTTATTATCATTCATTATCATGGTTTATTGACAAAAAAGAATTTTATGATCAAATAAAGATGCAAGCAGATTCAATCCAAGAAGATATAGGTTATAAACCGAAATCTGCAGAAAACACAGAATTTATATACAATAATGACATAGGTTGTTTTTTAAAAGACATGGGATACGAAGTTGTAGTTACTGAAGGAGTCGATTATATATTAAACGGTAGATCATCAAATAAAATATATAAGAATCCATTATGCGATCATAAAATTGTTCTCAGAAATTACAGGCTAAGCGATGATATAGGTTTTAGGTTTAGCAATAAAAACTGGGAGGAATACCCTTTGACAGCGGAAAAGTATTCTTATTGGATTAATTCAACCCCTGGAGATTTTTTGCTAATAGCAATAGATTATGAAACCTTTGGAGAACATCATAATCCTTCTACAGGCATATACGAATTTTTAGATTATTTACCAAAAGAAATATTAAAATTTAATCATTTAAAATTTGCAAATATTAGTGAAGCAAAAGAAGCTCAGGATTATTATGATGTACCTCCATGGAGAACAATTAGTTGGGCAGATGAAAGAGATTTAAGTGCATGGTTAGGAAATCCTTTGCAAAGGGATGCATTTAATTCTCTTAGGAGGCTTTATTATTATTCAAAAGCTCTTGGAGGTAAAATATTAGATACATATAGGAAATTAACTATTAGTGATCATTTATATTATATGGCAACAAAATACGGTCCAACGGGAGATGTACATAATTATTTTAACCCTATGGGAGGATATGAGAAAGCCTTTCATTCATTTATAACAGCGTTAGATCTGCTCGGGTTAAAGATTAAAGAGGAGGTTAATGAGAAATTGTGTGATTTTCTAAGGTATATGGTATTACCCGATGAGCTATGTTTTTATTTTAACGATAATGGTAAAAATTTAGGTAGAGCATGTTCTTTATCGGAATTTTTAAAAATAACTAAAAATTTACCAAAGAATTATGCGGAAAAACATAGAGAAGACATTAACAGATGGCTATTGGATACACTTATGATAAGAAATGTAGATGAGGTTTTAAGAAAATGTCCCAATATTATTAAAAATTAACAATTATAAAATTTTTAGATATTAAATTTAGAAAGTTTTTCCATGAATATTTAAATTAGTCCTCTTTACGCATTAACGTCATACGCCTTTGATTATATTTGCTAGAGATTTTCTCTAAATAGTTTTTGATCATGATATCAGTTTCTACTAAAAATGCTTCTTGGGGGGTCATTCCGTTTTTTTCTATGTAATACCTAAATGGGAGCTGCTTCATAAGAAATTCACTTTCTTTTATGAAATAATTAAGTTGATTTAAAAATAAATGAACATACCTATCTGCATATAGATCTATACTGCCGGGATAAGAGCCAGAATATTGGTCACTTTCTAGTAAATCTTTATTTTTTATAAGTTCAAGTGCTACTTCTGAGCCAAATTCAAGCATTTTCATAACTAATTTCCATCCTCTAGTTCCGTAATAGTTTGCTTCACCTTCATATTCTTCTCCTTCCTCACCATTATTTCCATAAATATATTGTCCTAGTATATCTGGATTTGATTTATTAAAATTATCATATTCTGTTTCAAATTTCTGCTTCATTTTTTCAATGATATCGTTACTATTATAAAACCTTATCCTTAATGTACTTGTCCATGGAATAGATTCCCAGATATAATGCCATGAACCTTTTTTGCTAGATATCTCTTTAAAATCCTTCACTAAAAAGTAGACAAAATTTGCAAAAACCTTTCTTATCATTTCAGGATCATTGTTTTTTATCTCTAAATTAATCTCTAGCCATCTCAATTTAAACCCTATTGGCTATTTGCAAAACCTTTTTCTTATAATTTTATATATATTTTCATATATTTGAAATAGTCTAAAATTTAACGAAATTTTCATATATCAAAATTAGACTAAAAATGATAAACTAACTGTGTTTAATATTGATGCATCATAAATACTAAAGTTTATAATTTGAAATAGATAAATTATTTATGTAGGTGAATATGATTGGATCAAGGAAAAATAATAAAAATAGCTATACCTTCAGATGATGGGGAAACTATGTCTGATCATTTTGGAAGATCTCTTGGCTTTTTAGTTTATCATGTGGATTTATCGAGTAATAAAGTTATTAATAAAGAGTTCAGGAAAAGAAGTTATGCGGAAGATTTTCATGGCCATCGTAAACATCATCATGGACATGAAAATGATAATGAAACTTCACCTGAAGAAGCAAGGAGACATTTAGATATTTTAAATGCGATTAAAGACGTCGATGTAATTATAACGGCGGGTATGGGTCCTAGAATGGTATCAGCGTTTAGGTCTTTAAACAAAACAATAATTATTGCATACGACGTTGATCCTGATAATTTGATAAACGAATATATTAAGCAATATATTAAAACATAACAAAAGTTGTAATCAATATTTTAAATATTGAAATCTTTTGATCGTTTTAATAAAATTTAGCAATTATTATTTCTTGGATTATGCAGCAAATATTCCTTCTTCCATAACATATTTTTCCTTGGCTAAATCCATCATTCTTTTAGTGAATAATATAGCAAATATTATAACAACTATGCCAAACAAAAATGAGGCCCAAGCAGCTAATGTAATGTTACCTTCATATGTCCAAATATCTATTAATTTCATTAATCCATGTCTTACCTCTAAATTGTGACCATTTAAATTAAGCCAATATTCGCCTATCATTAATCCTCCCCATGCACTGTTTATTGTAGATGTAAGACCACTGATCATATATGGAAACGTTGACGGAAGTATAATATACCTCATTTTTTGCCAATAACTTAAATTAAAATTATCCATGACCTCCCAATATTCCTGAGGTATTGCCTTTATTCCAAGCCATAATGCATAAAATATATAATAAAATGTACTTAAAAATCCCAGTAATAATACAAAAAATTCAACAGATAAATAGTTTAAAAATCTTACTATTATCGCATAAGTTGCTGCATAAATTATTGGAAAATAAACGGGAGGAGGATATGCGGCAACAACCTGAATAACTGGAATTGCTATTGCTTCGGCTTTTTTATGCAACGCTAAATAATAAGCAGCAAATAGGGAAATTAGAAAAGAAATTACGGCAATTAAACTTACTCTTATATAATCATATGCTAAATTTATTAATATGTACAATGAGTTATTTAGTAAATAAATCCAAAGTTTGTACGTTGTTGATATTAATATACTAAAGACCCCATATATTAGCAAAGACAGGATAGCTAAACCTACTATAGCACCTAAAATTCTATAAATTAAGTTTCCGCTTTCTTTTTCTTCTTCTAATTTCTTTAATCTTATCGTTCTTCTCATGGGAGAAGATAAATATCTGGTGGTAATGTTACCTATTCTTCTAGCAGGAGTTGTTAATGGGGAATAAAACTTTGCTAAATACTTAGGTCTATTATATCTTGGTATAGGTATTTCGCTCTCTAATGAATACTTTGCGACTGCATGCTTTGCAAATTCTCTTAGACCAAAAATTGTTATAGCAACTACAATACCTAGGATTATCAATGAAAAATAAACTAGTTTTAGAGAATTACTATTTATTAGATTTACAATTAGCGAACCAATACCGAAGACATGAAATGATGTTGTGCCAACAATAAATACCTCACTTACTGTAATATAGAAAAAGCCATCGGTAAATGAAGGTATCAAATTTGCAGCAATTCTGGGTATCGAGAATGGTATGTATAAATTCCTAAGTTTATCAATTAAACCCATCCTTAGATTTTCGATAGCCTCTAGCATCGGTAATGGAACTGTTTTAAAAGCTTGATAGATGGCCATCCAAATATTCCAAACAACTGCTGTAAAAATTAAGAAGTCTGCCGACAATTCAGCCCCTATATAGCCGCCAATATGATATATAAAGAATACCAAGACAACAGGGAAAAATGAAATGACAGGAACCGATTCTAATATCTCGTTTAAACCTATATATATGCTTTCAAACAATTTACTCTTTATTGAAATATACCCAAAAATCCAGCCTGTAACTATTGATAATAAAATTAATCCAAATACTCTCCCAGTAGAAGCTAATGTCGCTAATATGATTAATTCATAGATGTTCATTATCTCTACCTTGATGGAATAGTATAATCGTAAAGCATGTCAGTATATTCAAAAAACTTAGGATCTCTTGGATTTCTTGGTCTGTCCAAATCTATTTTAACTTTACCTATAACTGTAGCAGGACGTCCATTTATAATATAAACAAAATCAGATAATTCAACAACTTCATTTAAATTATGTGAAACTAGAACAACTCCCTTAAGAGTAGTATTTACATTGAAAAGGATATCATAGAGCTCCTTTCTAAGAGATTCTGCCGTTAATTCGTCTAAATGAGCGAAAGGTTCATCCATAAGTAAAATAAGAGGGTCTGCTGCTAATGCTCTTGCTATAGCAACCCTTTGTCTCATACCACCGCTAAGTTCTTTAGGATAAAAATTTTCAAATCCTTCCAAACCAACAGTCTCCAACATTTGCTTAGCTATTTCTCTAGCAGTGTTTCTAGGCAGATTTCTATGCTTTAGACCAAGCATTACATTTTCAAGGGCAGTCATCCAGGGAAAGGTTACTATTGATTGATGTACTAGCATTATTTTTGGAGTTGGTTTAGTTATTTTTTGTTTAAGTAAATAGATATTTCCTTCCGTTGGTTTTAAAAATCCTCCTAAGACTCTAAGCAAGGTTGATTTTCCAACCCCAGAGGGACCAATTATAGAAACTATTTGATTTTCTCTTACCTCTAAGTTTATATGATTGAATATAGTACGATTGTTATATGCAAACGCAACATCAATAGCTTCTAAAACTGTTCCAACTCATCCGCCCCTCTGTTTTTGCCTTTTGAAACAAATGGTTCTGGGTTTAAATTTCTAATCCTAAGAACATATAATTAAATAAATCATTTAATGCATTTTATATTTAAAACGTGAGTCTTCTTTAAGTTATTTAGAAACAAGTTTTCCTTCTCTGAATAAATTAATTGCTTCCTTTTCGTCTTTTTCGTTAGTGTAATAAACTTCTATCCCATATGCCTTTAATGCTAGCAAACTCTCATTACCAGCATATATAATTGCATTAACTCCTTTATCTCTTAACATTTGTGAAACGTTACTAACATTTCCTCTTGCTAGATTAATGTTATCTATTATCGATTCTATATTCATATCTGGTGTGCTCAGGATTTTAATTCTTTTAATTTTTTCTATGCTATCTGCTACCATGCTGTTTTCATCTTCAAATATAGCTAGCTTCCACTTTCCTGTATATGAACCAGGTTCAATGTGAATTGAAACGTATAATAATGATGGTATTTCTTTTCTTAATTTCTCCTCAACTATATCTGCCAGCTTATCCGCATCTTTAACACTAAAAGCTGGTGGCGCTTCTAGATGCATGGCAACAAATAGGAATGGGCCAGCTTTTCTAACTTTTATTTCATGGACTCCAATAACATTCTCTATGCTTAATACAATTTTTCTTATATTTTCTGTTGCTTTCTCATCTCCTCTATCTAACAATGTAAGAACAGAATCCTTACCGATTTGATATGACTGTAACAAGATATATCCTCCAATGCCAATGCCTATTATTTCAGGTAGATAAATTATGTTAAACCATTCACCAATTATTCCTATTATTACTGCAATACTAGTTAAAGCATCTTGTAATGAATGTACTCCTTCTGCATTAATTGCATCTAATTTGATTCCAGGAGTAGAGAGCAAATATCTCGTCAACCAATATGTTACTAATGCTGATACCAATTCTACACTAATTAATAACATTGGCATACTAATTTTACCTTCTTTTGTGAAAACGGATTGCATGATTATATCAAATCCAGCATAGGCTATTGCTACAGCAACAAACAAAGAGGCTAGGTTTTCGGCTTTATACAAACCAAAAGGGTATTTATCGGAAGGATATTTTTCCGCAAAGAATAGGCCAATATATACAACAAATCCGGTTAAAGAATCAGCTATATTGTGTATTCCATCAGCAAATATTATCAAGCTAGCAAAAGTTATACCCAGTAAAATTTTTGATATAGCTAGGATTATGTATATTAAGGCTGCTATGAATGATCTTTTCTTACCTTCAGTAAAGCTAACCAATAGTTTTGGCCCTCCCATATAATTTTTATTTTTCCTTTGAGATTAAATATGTAAATAAGGATTTAAATTATAACATTTTTAATATAGCCTAAACATTTTGAAATTTGAAGGCGAACTTTAATATTTTTTTAACGTTTTCATAAGTATCGATAGAATCTATTTCGTTTTTATCAAACCATCTTCCATTTTTAAGTTCTCCGTCTATAAATTTAACTAAAAATATTAGATCATAATGCATATGTGTTTCATTGGGATATTTAACAGTTTCATACATTATTGCTATAGGTTTTGGTTCTTCTATGGCATCTTCTGATGATAAATTATTTTTCTCACCTATAACTTCAACATTTAAACCTGTTTCTTCTTTAAATTCTCTAATAGCGGCTTCTCTGGGTGTTTCGTTAGGTTCTACATGACCTCCAGGATATAACCACTTATTAAGTTTTTCATGATAAATAAGCAAAACTTTATCCTTTTCAATAAGTATACCACCTGAGACAATACATTTTTTCATATTTTTCACCAATAAGAAAGAAGTTTTAGTGAACTTAATCTATTCTCTTCTATTTTACGTTAAAACTTTATTGCTATTTTTGTTGTCTGTTTATAAGTAAACGAATAAATAAAATTAAAGAAAACTAAATGTTTTCAATATTTTAATAAATGTTTAAGGATTTATTTAGATTTGAAACAATATTTTAATAATTTTTTAAAAATAATTTTAAATGAATTTGCTAATTAGCTCTAAGTTAAATTTTTATTCGAAAAGTTAGAATTTTTGTAAACATCGTAAAATATTTAATATTTTAATAGCTTACAAAAGCTTATATTTACAAGGAATTTAATTTTTTTTGGGGAAAATAAATGCTTAGTGAAGTACTAATAGCTCTACTTGAAATATCGTTAATAATGTTGTTTGCTGCGTTGATGGGGAGTATATCAGTTAAATACAGGTTTCCTAAGGTTGTAGGTGAACTTTTGATAGGTATCCTAATATCTCCCTTTTTAATTGGGGGTTTTATAAATAAAATCATTAACATAAATCTCTTCAGCATTAATAACTATGTGCTTTTATTTTCAGAATTTTCAGTAATTTTGCTTATATATTCAAGCGGATTAGAATCTGGCATATTATCATTAAAATCATCTGGCATATGGGGAATAATGGGGGCTATTTTTGGTGCAACTGTGCCGTTTATTTTTGGTACATTTTTATTAAAATTTTTTGTCGCTTTTAATGTAGCTATAATTATGGGATCTGCTTTAGGTGCCACAAGCCTTGCAGTTGTTTCATCATTGATCAAAGAATTGAATTTGAAAGGAAAAGGAATAGATTTTATTTTAACTGCTGGGGCATTTGATGATGTAATTTCACTAATTATTTTATCAGTTGCATTGGCAATAAGTACGTTAGGAGGTTTTAGCTATGCTCACATAATAAGGATTGTGTTTTTTTACAGTATTGCATGGGGTATTATATTTGCTACATCTGTTTTTATAATACCTAAAATATTTAATAAGATTAATGATAAATATGCTTTTGAAGCCTCTTTAGTAACCATTTTCGGTTTGACAGCAATTATGACTACCCTAGGTTTTTCTCCAATAATAGCTGCCTATATTGCTGGAGTATCGATGGCAGAAAGCAAAAAGGTTACAATTTTAAGAAAAAATATAGATGATTTGTTAAGCATATTTGGATCAATATTTTTTGTTGTTGTAGGTTTAGAGGTCAATTTGATTAATCTATCGTTTTTAGGGGTATTTTTAAGCCTTTATTTGACTGCTATAGCTATAGTTTTTAAGATTTTCGGGATCTATCCTTTTGCATTTATTACCACTAAAAATCATAAATCAAGTTTTGCAATTTCAACAGGTATGATACCAAGAGGTGAAATAGGATTAGTAGTGGCTAATGTAGGATTAACCTATTCTATATTGAATAATGTTGAGTTCTCGTCTATAGTTTTAATGTCGCTGCTTACATCGATTATAGGTGCTTTGATTTTTAATAATATATATCATTATATTAAATAATATTAAATAAAAAATAATTTATAATAAATTAATGGAAATTCCTATTACAAAACATTAGATATTGTTTAAAAATTTTTATGAATTAATACATTTTATTTTTGAATAAAAACAAATAATATTGTTTTAAAAATATATGCAGGAATAGAAGAATTAGAATATAAGGGCTTTTTGATATAATAAATAACAGGTGAGCAATAATCACTTCAATAAAAAAAGCGTTGATACCCATAGGAGGCTTAGGGACAAGACTCTATCCTTTAACAGTTGATACATCTAAACCTATGGTTAGGTTTTTAAATAATTTTCTTATAGATTTTACATTATCTGAACTAGCATATAGAGGAATTAATGAGGTATTTTTGGGAGTAAGTGGTTTTTATAATTACAGAGATGTTTATGATCATCTTGGAGAAAGATTTAGAATTAAAATTGAAGGTGAAAATAAAATAATAAAAATAAGATATCAGCCAAACGAGGATAGTATTGGTAATGCTCACTCGGTAAAAATAATGGTCGATTATTATGATATTTCTGACGATGTATTAATAATTCAAGGTGACACGGTAGCAAGTATTAATGTTAACAATTTATATAAATATCATCAATCTAGCGAAGCCTTTATGACAATAGTATTGAAAGAAATAACTGACCCAGAAAAATTAAAGCAATTTGGTGTAGCAAAAGTTGATGAGAACATGAAAATTGAAAACTTTATTGAGAAGCCTAGCAATCCTAAAGAGTTGCCTTCTAGACTAGTAAACACGGGAATTTATGTATTATCGAAGGATTTTGTTAAATTTTTGAAGTCTTCAGAGTTTAATGAGATGCTTAAACAAGGAAAAGGAGATTTTGGAAAGGATGTAATACCATACCTTATTTTTAAGAAATATAAAGTTATGGGTTATGTTAGTAATGGTTATTGGTTTGATGTAGGAACTTTAGATAGTTTTATGGAAGCATCATATTATCTTTTGAACAATATAGAAAAAGAAAGACTTGATGTAGAAACCACATATAAAAATGTATATATGCAAGGAAAGAGTAAAAGGTCAAAAAATGATCACATAGAACTAATTGAAAAGATAGCAACAAATAAAGTTGAGTTTGAAGGAAAGAATTTAATTGGAAGGCATGTAAAAATAGGAGAGAATGTAAAAATGTTTTCATCTGTCGTGGATAATTATACTGTAATAAAAGGTGAAAATGAAATCAGAAATTCCATTATTATGGATAGAAGTCTTATAGAAAATGGTGCTATTATAGAAAAAAGTATAATTGGAAGGCATGTAAAAATAGGAGAGAATGCAAAAATAATTAATAGTCATTTAGGCAACAATGTTATAATTGGAGATGAAACTCAGATAATCAATTCTAGTATATGGCCTCATAGAACTATAGAATCAAAATCTATTATATCTGATAAGAAAATAATATAGAAAGCCATAATTTTAGTTGATTAATTTTATTGAAAAAATTAATTTTTATAGAAATTTTATATCGCAATATCAGTCTAATAGCAATAAAAAATTTAACAAAAATTAATTTATTCAAGCCTTTAATTAAAAATATTTTATTGATTTTTTAGACTTGATAGCATTTGACTAGCTTTTTTGGCTGCTTCTTTTATATTATCTGCAGAAACGTTGAATATTAGATTAGATTTCTTTTCTTTCAATCTAAACCTATGTTCTCCATTTAAATAATATTCTTCAATTAATTCAAATTCATACTCGTTCATTTTAACCCCTAATATATATAATGTTCTAATCTTATATAAGATTAATAGGAGGGTGAGAGTTCATGGAAAGAGTTCCGGATATAAGAGTTGAACCTCCAGGACCTGAGGCTAGAAATATAATAGAAAAAGATCAAAAATTGTTAATGCAATCATACGTTAGATGGTATCCTTTAGTTATAAAGACAGGTCATGGAGCTGTTGTAGAAGATGTTGATGGCAATAAGTATGTGGATATGAATGCTGGCATTGCGGTTATGGCTTTAGGCCATAACCATCCCAAGGTTGTTGAGGCAATAAAACGTGAAGCAGAAAAGTTACAGCATTATTCTTTAACCGATTTTTATTATGAAGAGGCTGTAAGAAGTGCAGAAAAACTATTGTCTGTTGTTCCAATAAAAAATGGAAGAGTATTTTACACAAATAGTGGAACTGAAAGCATAGAGGGGGCTTTGAAAATAGCAAGATATTATCATGAAGGTAAAAGACAATATATTATTGCATTTTTAGGGGCATTTCATGGAAGAACAATGGGTTCATTATCTTTAACTGCAAGCAAAGCACATTATAGGGAACATTATGCGCCATTAGTTCCAGGAGTAGTTCACGTACCATATCCTTATACATATAGATGTCCTTTTAATACTGATGATCCTAAGGAATGTGGTCAATCAGTTTTAGATTATATTGAAGATTGGATATTTACTAAGTTAGTTGAGCCAACGGAAGTTGCTGCAATATTTGTTGAACCAATACAAGGAGAAGGTGGCTATATAGTTCCTCCAGACAACTTCTTACCAGGTTTAAGAAAAATAGCAGATAAGTATAAAATACTTCTTGTTGATGATGAAGTTCAATCAGGTATTGCTAGGACAGGAAAATGGTTTGCAATTGAGAATTGGAATGTAGTTCCAGATATTATAGCTATGGCTAAAGCTATAGGCGGAGGATTGCCATTAGGAGCTATAGTTGCAAAGAGTGAAGTTATGGATTCAATGAAGAAAGGAAGTCATGCAAATACTTTTGGAGGAAATCCAATAGCATTGGCAGCTATGGAAGCTGTTATAGATACTATAAAGGAAGAAAAATTAACAGAAAGAGCTTCAAAGCTTGGTGATATGGTTATCAAATACTTTAATGATCTTAAAGAAGAATTAGAAATAATAGGAGATGTTAGAGGGAAAGGTTTAATGATTGGTGTGGAACTTGTTAGAAATAAAAAGACCAAAGAACCTGCATCAAAAGAATTGGGTAGAATTCTTGAGAAATCATTTAAGCGTGGTGTTTTAGTAATAGGCTCTGGTGTTTCATCAATAAGAATAGCTCCGCCATTAGTAATAGAAGAAGACTTACTTGCTAAAGCTATTGAGATTGTTGGAGATATATTAAAGGAGGAAAATAAAAACCTTTGAAGAGGGAAGATTTTGGATCAAGATATAAAAAATAAAATTTTATTTTTATTAGAAAAAAATGAAGGTCTTACTTTTGATGAGATAAAAAAATTACTAGATTGGAAAGGAGATTCAAGACCTCTAAGAATGGCATTATCTGAACTAGTTAGAGAATCTAAAGTCGAAAGAACACCAAATTATGATAGAAAGAGAATGGTCTTTAAGAAAGTGAAGAATAATGGATAAAATGTATGGATTAAAATTGATTAGCATTATTGCATTTTCTTTATCTATCATATCATTTATTTTATCTATCATAGCATATATTAAGTTTAACTCGCTAGCATATTTGGGAATTTCATTTTTTTGGATTTTATTATCTATAATATCAATATTATTGGGCAGAGTTTCCAATAATAAAGTAGGCAGATGATGAATACCTTTTAACATAACCCATTTTTTCCAAATTCTTTAGTATTTTTCCTGATGTTTTATTAGATGTACCAAAGTATTTAGAAAACTCCTTAATAGTTATGTATTTCTTATTAAAGCTACTCAATTCTCTTGCTATTAAGTTCAAATTTAATGTTACTTTTAGATATTCTTTTTTCATTATATCACCTGATTTCAGGTAACCTTTTATATTGGTGAGTGTCAGAATAACAAAGGTAAAGAAGGTGAAACGAAAGTGACAGGGAACAATAAAATATATACAAAATATAAGAAGTTAATTGAGCTATTAAACTTAAGGCAATTAGACGTTTATAGAATAGAAGGAAAAGATGGTAAGATAAAAGAAATAATAAGATTGCTAGATCCTACCACAAGAAAAGTTGCGAATGTTGATCTTAATACCGTAAGAGAATCTCTTAACTATATTGAATTTCTAAACAAAATAAAAGAAGGCGCATTAAAAGAGGGCATAAGTATAAATGATAGAGTCTGGAATAGTACATTAAAACTATTAAATAAAAATAAGTAATTTTTAACATGATTCTATATATTTAAATTCAAGGTTGCAACTAAATATATATACTTTTAAAATACAAAAATAATTGGGCATTAGATATGAGGATAGCGTTAGTTTATGATGAGGGCCAAAATTTGAAACCACTAGATGAAGGCGAAATATTAGCTATTATAGATGAAGAGCAAGAAGTTGTTGAGCAATATGAAAATCCTGGATTTAAGATAGGTAAAGATGTAACAATGGACGCAATAATACAATTAGGTGCTCAAGCTATTATAGTAAAGCATGGTTATTTAGATCAGAAATCATACGATTTATCTAAGGGTCATCTTGCCTATATGTTGATAGATCAATACAATACATTAACTGAAATAATTGAAAATTTAGATGATGTTAAATCATTGGCAGTCGAGGAATTAAATGGGTTATAATTAATTTATTTCTATTACAAGGATAAGTTTGCTATTATTTAATTAGACTCATTTTCAAATAATCTTATTTCCCTCCAATTAGGATTAAAAAATTGGGTATCATATATGCGTTCGTTTAAATTAAACAATACAGTCATTGTTATTAAAGTAGGCGACATAACTCAAGAAGAGACCGAAGCCATAGTTAATCCAGCAAATTCTTATTTAATTATGGGAGGAGGAGTTGCAGGAATTATAAAAAGGAAAGGAGGAAATAAAATTGAAGAAGAAGCACTTAAATATGCTCCAATAGATATTGGTAAAGCAGTTTTAACTAGCGCAGGAAAGTTAAAAGCAAAATATGTTATACATTCTCCTACAATGCAATATCCAGGGCAAATTACGACAGAAACCAATGTTAGATTAGCCATAAAGGCTGCGTTAAGATTAGGATTAGAAAACAAAATAAAATCTATAGCTTTTCCTGGTATGGGGACTGGAGTAGGGGGAATTCCTTATAATTTAGGGGCAAAGATTCTTTTAGAAGAAATAAAACAATTTATTGAAAAAAACGATAATTTTGATATGATAAAATTAATAGCTTATGAAAAAGAGTTTTATAATGAGCTGGAAAAATATGCAAACTCTATTTTAATAAACGAATTATAGTTTGAAATAAATTATTTTTATTTTAACTCTATACTATTTACAAAAATTAGAAATAAGGGGACAGAGTTGAAAAGTGAGAACTATAAGTTTAAGTGCATTAAATGTGGTTATGAGACTGAAAAAGAAACATTCTTTTGTCCTAAGTGTGGAGGTCTTATGCAAATAGTTTATGATGATTTTAAATGGATTGTCAATTCAAATACTCCATCGATTTGGAGGTATAGATGTATGCTTCCAAGAAGTTGGAAAATTATAACTATGAACGAAGGCTTAACCCCTATAAAAAGGATTAACGGTATTTTGAGTAAGTTAGAAACTAATAATCCGACAGGGGTTTATACTGACAGAGCTTCCTCTTTATTATTATCTTTATTTAATCATAATTTCATTGAAACTATTTATGAAGAAGATTTTACTATTTCCCTTTCACATTATGCTAGAAAAGCTGGAGTAAAATTAAAAGTAAAAGTAATACCAGATCAAGCTGATCCACAAGATCTCATTATTATAGCTAGACTTGGTTCAGAAATACTATTTACGGAAAAAAATGATAAATATGGATTAGTTTATGAAAATCCATATACAATTGAAGGATTAAAGACGATTTCTTATGAAATTTATGAAACAAAACCAAAAGTAGACAAAATATATGTGCCAGCGCAGTCTGGTATTTTAGTTTACGCAATAGCTAAAGGATTTCAAGAGTTAAAGGAAATAAGAAACGATTTTAAAGAATATGAAATAATAGCTGTTAAGTTACGTTATGCAAATTTGCCAGATATTTTAAATTATTCTAAGTATAAAATTAAAATTTCTGAGGTTTCATCAAAAGATGCTTTGGAATCTATAATTGATTTGTCTAAAAAGGGTCTAAACTTAAAGCCTCTAGCCTCAGTTGCGTATTCCATGGCAAAGATTGAAAGTGATGGAATAGCAATTATTACTGGAAAAAGAAGAATCTATATGTCTGATGCAATAAAATATACAGAGTTAAGGAAGGACATTATAAATTTGTTTTCAGATAATAAAAAAAGAACTGCATATGAAATTTGGAATGATTTAGGAAAGTATTCATTGAAAGGCGTATACAAATCACTTATCATGATGGTGAATAGCGGTGAATTGTGTGAAGATTTTATGCTAAAAGGGCAAAGGAAAATAAAAGTTTATTGGAAGTGCAATGATTGAAGTTTCATCAGAATATCACACAGAGAATTTATTTTTATAGCATTGTATTTTTTAAGTAAACTTTCATCAATTGGTACACGTATATCACCATTTGTTAAATATATTGTCTTTATTTTTGCCTCACTGAATGAAATGATATCATATATGGTATCCCCAACAGCGAAAATTATATCTTCAGGTCTTAATGAAGACTTTTCTAAGGCTAAAATTGTAGGTTCTGGATCAGGCTTTCCTCTAATAACATCATCGCCAGATATTAAAATATCTGGATTAATATTAATTTTTTCTAATACCTTTAAGGCAGTAATTTTTAATGATGAAGTTACGATAAGTATCTTTACTTGGTTCTTTTTAAGAGTATTTAATAGCTGTATAGCGCAAGGCATTGGTTCAGCGTATTTCATAATATAAGGTGCAAAAATAGAACTTTTAATTTCTAATAACCTTTTTGCAAGTTCATTCTTTTGGTTAATATCATTTATTCCTGCTTTTTCTATTAAAAAAAGAGCTATATCCATAGCTCTTTTACCTAATAAAGATTCCATATCTATTTTTAATTTAAAGCCTAATTGTTTTAGAGAAAGTTCCCAGGCTATTTTGTGGGCCTTAGCTGTACTAGCTAGCGTTCCATCTAAATCAAACACGGCTCCTTTCAATTTCAATCCCTATAGTATCCGATAGTAGAAAAATATAAACACAAATTTTATATTTTACAGAAATAAAAATTATTTAAGGGATAGAATATTTAAATTAAACAAAGAGAGTGCAAAAAATGCCAAAAGAAAGAAAAAAGATGTTAAAAGGCATAATTTCATTAATGATATTAAAGATGCTTTATGAAAAGCCTATTCACGGTTATGAAATTAACAAAGAGATTTCCTCGAAAATAGGAGAAGAGCTTTCTCCAGGTTATGTTTATGTTTTGTTAAAGGTTATGTCTAATAAAGGTTTGATAAATGCAAAAAGAGAAAGTAATAGTAGAGGTCAAAAGCTTACAGAATATTATATAACAGATAAAGGAATAGATTTCCTTAGAAAACATAAAAATGTTTTAGAAAAAGGTAGATTAATGATTGATGAGATATTAAATACTATAAATAAGATTGAAAAACAGACATGACACTAAGTTACTTTATAATTTCTTTTGCAGTTTCTCCAATTATTTTAATTCCTTCTTTAAGTTTATCTATGCTTGGATAACTAAAGTTAACTCTCATAGCATTTGAACCGCTTCCATCTGCAAAGAAGTTTCTTCCAGGAACGTATGCTACTCCTCTTTCAATAGCCTTTGGAAGCATTTCAGTAGTATCTACTTCTTTAGGTAAATACACAAAAGCAAAAAGGCCTCCTTTAGGTTTGTACCATTCTGAACCGCTTGGCATGTATTCTTCCAAAGATTCTATAAGTACATCCCTTTTCTTTCTATAAACTTTCCTAGCATTTTCTATTGTTTCATCAACTACGCCTTCCTTAATAGCATACATAGCAATATATTGAGACAAAGTACTAGGGTTTATGGCTGTTATTGTTATCATTGATTCTATGGCATCAGTTATAATTTTGTTTGCTATAATATATCCTAATCTTAGACCAGGTGCAAGTATTTTACTAAAAGTGCCCATGTAAATTACTCTACCTTCACTATCTAATGTTTTCAAACTAGTAAACCTTTTATCAGTATCAAATACAAAGAATCCATACGGATCATCTTCTATAACTAAGATGTCATATTTATTTGCAATTTCTATTAATTGTTTTCTTCTATCATCGCTCATAATAACTCCAGTAGGGTTATGCGCCGTAGGATTTGTATATATGGCCTTTACCTTATTTCCATCATTTATAGCTTTCTTAATATTATATTCAAGGTTATCTACCTTTAATCCATCTTCATCAATATTAATAGGAAGTGGTTTAGCCTTAACGAATTTTATTGCATCAAGAGCACCTGCAAATGTTGGAGATTCAACTACTATATAGTCTTTAGGGTTTAATATTGAAAAGAATGTATAGTATATGCTAGACATCCCACCTGGGGTAAGAATAAGTTCGTCATATTCATTCATAACTATTCCCTTATTAATTAAATAATCTTTTATAGTTTTTCTTACATAGCTCAACCCAGTTGCTGGAGTATATTGCAATGCAGCTTCTCCTTCATTAATTATTGATTCATGCAATATTTTAGAGATTTTCTTGTGTTGTAAGGGTTCGGATCCTGGATATCCAAATGCCATATTTATTTTGATATCAGTATTTAACATTTCATAAATATCCATTCTTAGCACCTGTCTCGTTGTAGTTGGAAAAATAGTGGTATATAATTTTTATTTAGTTTTTTCTTAACAGATTAAGTTGTATTATAATATTAACTAAAATTATGTTTAGTAATTTTTATATTTTGTTTAACCTAGGTATACCTAACAAATATAATCCTTCATCTAACGTATTTTTTACTAATTCAACCAATAACGCTTTCCCTTCTTTGATTCCATAATCGTTTTCTCTTATAACACTATCGTTTTCATACCACTGGTTAAATTGATCAGATAATGAAACTAAATAACTAACTAGATCTTCGGGTGATAAATCATCAGCAGCTTTTGCTGCAATTAATGGGAACTTAAGTGCTTTTATTAACATCGATCTTCTTAATTTATGATTAATTGTATCATTTTTAATTGCATCATAATTTATTTTGCCGTGTTTTTCTAATATATTCAATGCTCTAACATATGTATATTGTAAATAAGGACCGCTGTTTTCTCTTAAATTAATAGCCTTGGATATGTCGAAAGTTAATGGTTTCATAGAATTTAGTTGAACCATGGAAAACCTCAATGTTCCAATTGCTATCTTTTCTGCTATCTCGTTTGCACTATCGTTACTTATATTTGGATTTCTATTTTTAAGCTCTTCTACAGCCTTATTTTTAATATCTTCTATAACTTCATCCAGGGTAACATATTCTCCTCTTCTACCATGCATTGACTTTCCTGGAAGCCTAACAATTTCATAATCATAATGGATTAGATTTAGAGCCTCTTTTTTAAAACCAAGACCTAGTAATGCAAGCCTAATTTGTAACTGTGGTAATCTCTGATCTGCTCCTATTACATTAATAACTTTATCAGCTTTTGTTTCATTAAATTTATAAATAGAATATGCAATATCTCTTGTAGTATATAGTGTTGATCCATCACTTCTTCTTAATATTAAAGGAGGCAATTCAAATCCTTTTGGCAAGTTTATTATTTTTGATATTTGTTGATCATTCTTTACTAACTCGTTTATTATAGAAGGAATATCTAAAGCATCGGCATCTTTAAATTTTGTAAAATATTTGTTATTTTTTGCTAAGTTTATTACATTATCAACCAAACCATTCCATACTATGTCGCTTTCCCAGTCCCAATTATCAAAGTTAATATCTAGTTTATTTAAAGTATCCATAAATCCATTTAAAACGCTTTTTGTCATTGATCTTATTAATGATTTTTCTGGATCCAAACCTTTTTCGTAATTTAGCATAATATTTGAAATTTCTTTTTCTGGATCACTTAACGAGCTTAAGCCTGAAAATAGCTTATCAAAGAGATTGCTAGGATCTTGCGATTTTAGTTTTGTTAAAACAGCTGCAAGCTTTTCAGCTTCCTCCATATTATTTTTCTTCTTGGCTTCTAAAGCATCTAATGTTGTGCTGGAAACAGCATATATCCAACCGACTAATTTGTCAGGTTTTATGTTAACTCTTTTAGATAGTTCAAGTGGGTTTTCATTAATTATCTTAAATCCTAGAGCAGCAATAACTACCTGTCTTCCCATATCATCGATATAGAATCTTCTATTAACTTTATGTCCTCTAGCACTTAATAGCCTTGAAAGTGTGTCTCCAATACAAGTATTTCTTGTATGTCCCATATGCAAAGGGTGAATAGGATTCGCACTAGTATGTTCAACAACTATTGTTAATTGTTTATCTGATTTCTTAGTTTTTATAACCCCTCCATTTTTTACATAGTCTATAATTTTCTCAAATAATCTTTCTTCTTTAAATTTAAAATTTAGAAAACCAGATACTGGTTCTATATCAACTAATTTTAAGTTATTGCTGTCTAAATTATTATAGATTTTAAATATTAGATCTTCAGGTTTATTTAGAAATCTTTTTATAGGAAAAGAGAAGTCGGCATATTCTTCTTTTACCGGTTCCATTAAGAATCTGAAAACCTCTTCTTGATTTACTTTTAATTCATTTGATATTGTGTCTGCTATTATATCTATAGTCTTTACAAATGGATTATCCATTTTCTATTCCTCTTATTCTAATTAGTTTATAGTAGATATAAATATTATCAGAATTTTAATTATTTGAAACACAATTTATAAATTTCTTTTGCATTTAAATTAATACAATTCTATATTTCAGCGTTAATGATATGTGGAAACAAATATATAGGTGCACATTTAATTTATATTTATTGGAATAATGTGCACAGGTGAGTAATTATGAACTTATTACAATACATATTAAGTCCAACGGGCACGTTAACTTTAGCTTCAATTATTTTTATATCTTATATTTTAGGGATATTACATGGAATTACACCTGATGAACATACTTGGCCAATAACTTTTAGCTATGCTGTAGGCAAATATAGTATCAAAGGTGGATTACTAGCAGGACTATTGTTTTCCTTAGGTTTTACCATTCAAAGAGCTTTTTTAACAACTATTGGGTATATTGGCTTAGCAAAAATTTATCAGGTCTACAATTTGGATGGTCCTGTTGATATAGTTGTAGGAATATTAATGGCAATTGCAGGGTCGTATGTATTGCATGGTAAATATATACATATACATCTTATACCAACTCGTAGGCATACTGAAGAAGCAGAAAGAGTTGAAATACCTAAAGATGTGCCATTAAAAATGACTATTATCCATGGATTAGTAGCTGGTTTTGGATTTGGCGCATATGCTTCTATAATAACTTTTATTTTAGCGCCTAAAGTACCATCATTAATTTATGCGCCTTTGCCTGGACTATTTTATGGACTAGGGACTATGACAATGCAAGTTATTCTTGGCGCTTTCTTTGGAGGAATAATGAGAAAAATGGGTTATGCAGAAAATGATATTAAATTCGTTGGTAGCAAGACTGCAGGGAGTACACTGTACTATGGAGGTATAGCTTTTTCATTAATAGGCTTATTAATTATATTTATGCCATCTATAGATAGCTTTGCAATATCAACTGGTCTTTCAATACCGAATTTAAACGCAATAGACATAGAATTTATACTAGTAATTTTTGTTGTTGGTGGAATAGGGATAGGTAGCTTAGTAAAAACCGTATGGGATTTAAGAAAGGGAAAACTAAAGGTTATGGATAGAAAATAATAAATAATGATAAATATCAATATTTTTATTGCAAGTATAGAGATTGTACTAACAAGTACCTTTTTTCAAAACAAAAAATTAATTTTCTACCTATATGTGTATATTTTGTGAGGTTTAGAGAGGGATTAGGGATTGCAGCATAAAAAGCTATATAGGATATATTTTACAGAGTTTAATGATGAAAACTTTGAAAATATTGTGAAAATCTTAAAAGACAAGTACAATTCTCAGGTAAATGTTATAAAATCAAATGTAATAGATGAGTTTAGAGCTATAGAGTTATATTTAGATAGCGATTCATATTTGGGTGAAATAAAGAATTTAATCACTTCATTGACGAGTTCTCAATATGTTAGGGTCGATTTTATAGACACAACTAGGTGATGATTAAAATTGATAATAGATGATAAATTAACAAAGGAAAAATATAATCAAAAAAGTATAGAAGAATGGGTTATGAATTACTGGAAAGATAAAGAAATATACAAAAAAATAAAAGAAAAAAGCAATAGTTCTAATAAAAAGTTCTATTTCTTAGATGGGCCACCCTACGCTAATGCAAAAACAATACATGTAGGAACGCTTTGGAATAAGGTGTTAAAAGATACCTTACTAAGGTATTATAGAATGAAAGGCTTTAACGTATGGGATAAACCAGGTTTTGATACTCATGGATTACCAATAGAAGTTATGATAGAAAAAGAGCTAGGCTCAAATAACAAGAAAGATATAGTTAATAAAATTGGCGTTGATAATTTCATAAATAGATGTCTAGCCTTTGTAAAGGAAAACATTAGTGCAATGACAAAAGATTTCCAAGAAGTTGGAGTTTTTATGGACTGGGACAACCCATATTTGACTTATGAAGATTCATATATAGAATCAGGGTGGTATTTGATAAAAAAAGCATATGAAAAAGACCTTTTATATAGAGGGAAAAATGTCTTACATTGGTGCCCAAGATGCGAAACTACATTAGCTGATTATGAAGTTTCTGAATATAAAGAGCTAGAAGATCCATCGGTTTATGTCAAGTTTAAAGTGAAAAACGAGGAAAATACATATTTACTAATATGGACAACGACGCCATGGACATTGCCTGCTAATGCATTCGTCATGGCTCACCCCGATATAGATTATGTTATGATAGAAGCTAATAATGAAAAATTAATATTGTCTAAAGAAAGGCTTGATAAAGTTATAGAAGAATCTAGAATTAAAGAGTATAAAATAATTAAAGAATTTAAAGGAAAAGAGCTTGAAGGATTAGAATATGTACATCCGTTAGAGGAGTTGGTTAAAGCGCAAAATGAACTTAAGAAATATCACAAGGTTGTGATGGCGCCAGAAGCAGTTGTTAGTGGTGAAGGTACAGGTTTAGTGCATTCTGCTCCTGGGCATGGTGAAATAGATGCTATTGTTGGTAGTAAATTGGGTGTACCTTTAATAAGTCTTGTTAACGATCAAGGATTTATGATCGAAGATGCAGGTAAATATGCAGGACTATACTTTAGAACTGATGCAAACAAAGAAATACTAAAAGATTTAAAGGAAAAGAAAGCATTGCTGCATTTAGGTAAAATAAAACATAGGTATCCTGTATGCTGGAGATGCAAAACACCTTTATTATTAAGGGCAACAGAACAATGGTTTATAAAGGTTTCTAAGATAAAGGAAAAACTAATTAATGAAGCTAATAATGCAGAATGGGTTCCTCAATGGGCAAAGGACAGATTTATGAATATCGTTGGCAATGTAAGAGATTGGGTAATTAGTAGACAAAGATTTTGGGGAATACCATTACCTGTATGGGAATGTGAGAACTGCCACCATATAGAAGTTATAGGAAGTTTAGACGATATATTAAAATTAAATGGTAAAAGACCTTCTAATATGCATAGGCCGTGGATAGATGAAGTCATATTAAAATGTCCTAAATGTGGAGGCCAAATGAAAAGGGTAAGTGACGTATTAGATGTTTGGTTTGATAGCGGAATAGCTTTTTATGCAAGTCTGAATTATCCTAGAAATAAAGATCTTTATGAAAATCTATCTCCGGCAGACTTAATATTAGAAGGTCATGATCAAACTAGAGGATGGTTCTTCAGTTTATTGAGAAGTGGTGTTATTGGTTTTGATAGTGTACCATATAAGAGGGTTTTATTACATGGTTTTGTATTGGATGAGCAAGGAAGAGAAATGCACAAATCCCTTGGTAACTATGTCTCTTTTGAAGAACTAATGTCAAAAGAGCCTAGGGATGTGGTCAGACTTTATGTGCTACAAAATACAACATGGGAAGATTTAAAGTTTTCATGGAAAGGAATTGAGCAACTCTCAAGAAATTTCACTATAATATGGAATGTATTTTCATTTGCATCTATGTATATGAGCTTGGACAAATTTGATCCAAACAACACTAAATTAGACAATCTTACGTTAGAAATTGAAGATAAATGGCTCTTATCAAGATTAAATAACCTAATAAGGAATTTTAACAAATATTATTCATCATTAGAAGTTCATAATGCTGCAAGATTAGTTATTGATTTCATAGTTGAAGACGTAAGTCATTGGTATCTGAAACTTATAAGAAAAAGGGTATGGGAAGATGAAGATACACCTAGCAAGAGAGCCGCATATGCAACGCTTTATTATGTATTGAAGAATTGGTTGTTATTATCAACGCCAATAATTCCATTTATTAGCGAATATCTATATCAAAAATTTGTTAGATCTGCAGAACCTAATTTACCTGAAAGTATATCCTTATTAGAAATTCCAGATGCTGATTTAAGCTATATTGATGAGAAGCTAGAATCAAAAATGGAATTAGCAAAGAAAATTATAGAAAATACTTTGTCAGCTAGAATGAAAGCTGGGATTAAAATAAGATTACCGATAAAAAGTTTAATAGTTTCAACTCACGAAAATGGTATAAAGGATATAATTATTGAAATGAAACCTTATATAAAAGAAATGGCAAATGTAAAAGATATACAAGTAGTAGGAAAAGAGTTTTTTGAGCAAGCAAAGATATACAAATTAGAGCCAAATTATAAGGAGCTCGGTCCTTCTTTTAAGAAAATTTTGCCTATGATAGTTCAAGAAGTAAAAAACAAGGAAGAAGAAATTGGACAGTCATTAGTAAAAAACGGTTATTACGAATTAAACATAAATGGAGAAAAAATTAAATTAGAAGCTAAGCATTTCAAAATACAAGCCACTTATCCTGAATGGTTAGAAGTATCAGAATCTGATATTGGAGTTATAGCAATTGATAAAAGAGTAAGTGAAGAAGAACATAGCGAAGGATTAGCAAGAGATATTATAAGAAGAATTCAATATATGAGAAAAGAATTAGGACTTCCAGTAGATGCTTATATAGAAACTTGGATAACAACTGATGATAACGAATATTTATATAATATTAAAGCTTTGGAAGGTTATATTAAAAATGAAACTAGAAGTAAATCGATAAATTACATCAGCCCACCAGACGATTCCTATTCGAAGGAATGGGAGGTAGAAGAAAGACGGATAATAATAGGAATAAAACTAAAGCAGTAATACATCCAAGTGAGTTACATTCATATTTTTATTGTCCAAGGGTTTATTTCTTTGAAACACATATAAGGAAAAGAAAAAGTATCGCAACTAGGATTCGATTATTTTTTGGTAGTATTTTTCACTATGCTTTCAGGCTAAGAGATATAATTAAAAAATATTCGTATGAGATACCCATAGAAACAGATTTAGGAAATTTAATAATAAGGGGAAGACCTGATGCATTTAAAATAGATAAATCATCAGCATACGTAATAGAAAGGAAAAGTTCTAAACCTCCTTACAAAGGGGCTTGGATTAGCGACATTATGCAAGCGGCCGCATATAGCATAATTTTGATTAGAGAAAAAAATCTAAAAGAAGCTAAAATAGAAATAAGATATCCAAATAAATCAAAAGTATTCGATTTAGACACTGAACTTGTTTCAATGCTTATGAAGGCCTTAGATGAGATGCTTTTAGTAAAATATAGCAATATATTACCTTATGCTAAAAGAGGTAATAGATGTAATAGCTGTCCATATAAACAAGAATGTTTTTCATTGGATGAGGGGTTAGAACCTGATAAGCAAGAATTATTTGAGCCTGGTAGTTGGATAGAAAACCTTAATTTAATATATTGATAAAATTAAATTCTTAGAATTTTAATTAATTAATGTTATACTTTATTACAGCCTAGCAACAAATATGTTGTCTTTATCTCTTATAATTTTTGCCTTTATAGTTGAATTATTAATTTTTTCTTTAGATATAACTGAAATCACTCTAATACAATTTTCATCGACGCCTAAGTATTCATTTTTAAGCCACCCTATTCCAACAATTTTTATTTTTATTTTATCATTAACATGAAATGGTTCATCTATTTTTACAGATTTTTTAAACCCTAAATCTTCAGGCTTTACAAGCAATTTGTAGTCGTACTCATTTTCTAGATATTTTAGCCATGAGTAAAATCTTTGCCATGACCATGGCTTTATTTTCTTTGGCTTTCTTCCAAAGTGATGAATTTCAAATTTTTGTATTAAAATTCCAGTTGGATAATTGCTTTTAACTCCGGCTTTGTTTTCCTTAGCCCATTCTATTAGATATCTCATTTCATCTTCGTTTTCTTCTGGTATGACAACTGGTGTCAATACTATATCAATATTGGTTTCTTTTATTATATCGCTTGCAATTTTAAGTATTTTTAATGAATTGTACCATTCTACTCCAGCCAAATATCTAGCTTTTTCTTTAGTATAAGAGTCAATACTCAAATTAATCCTATTTAATCCTGCTTTATCGAGTTTTTTTGCGAGAGGTAAAGATAAAGATCCTCCATGGGTTTCTATCGCAATACTATATACATTGGGAATTTTTTTAATTAATGATATTAATTTAATTATTTTTGGATGCATTATTGGCTCGCCAACACCATCTACTAAAACTTCTATTTCATCATTTTTAATTGACGCTATGTTTTTGATCCATTCAAAAAGCCACTCTTCATCCACTATGTATTCTGATGTCCTAAATTTCGAATTAGGGCCAGAATCAACACTACAAAAAATACAGTTATGAAAACATGTGCTAATAGGTCTTACTTGTATTATATTAGTTCCTCTATCGATTAATCCAAAAGCTATATGACCCATTAATGGAATTGGTTTATTTATGTAATAAATTGGTCTTCCATAAAAATTTGAAACATTTTTAATTTTTATATCGCAATTCATTTAAATCACTTTTTTAGGAATTCTAAGAGTATAGTTGGGATTTTCAATACCTATGCTAGATAGAAGTTCACATAGTTTGCATAAATTCCTTCCTAACGTCGTAGGTTC
Source organism: Caldisphaera sp. (assembly GCF_049974385.1). Taxonomy (NCBI): domain Archaea; kingdom Thermoproteati; phylum Thermoproteota; class Thermoprotei; order Acidilobales; family Acidilobaceae; genus Caldisphaera; species Caldisphaera sp. The sequence continues at coordinate 33,320 of NZ_JBMFIW010000011.1, forward strand.
CCCGCATTTTGTGCATCTATTTAGTTTTGTAGAAATCTCTTGGGGATGTATGTAGTCTAAGATTTGATCTAAAGTCTCAATAAATTTTATTAAAATCCCGGGATTTTCTTTTTCATATTTATAAAGTTCTCTTCTCACGATCGCTCTTAGCGTAGGGGCTAATTCAATATAAGGACACTCTGTTTGTTGAATATGATACTTTCTTATAAATGTAAAAGTAGCTGTTTCCCATTCATATATTTTCCTTAAAGGTTTTATCCTCTTTACTAGCATATTATCATCGGCAACACTTGCATTTGGGTGCTGCTTTAGTAAGCTATTTATATCCCCTTTCATTAAGTTTATTATAGCTGTTTGAGCTTCATCGTCTAGATTATGTGCTGTAGCAAGTTTTGTTGCACCCATTTCTCTTGCATAATAATTCATTATTCTTCTTCTAGATGCACCGCAATACGTGCATGGTGTGAAATAGTTCTTGGATTCTCTTGATTTATTAAATATTTCATCCATGCTATAGCCTATATAATCCTTTATACTGGTAACAATTATATCAACTCCTAACTCCTTAGCTGTGTTAACTAAAAATTTTGCATCTTCTTCTTTATTATATCCATGAATTCCTTCAATAATATTTAGTCCGATAAGCTTATTTGATTTTGAAAAATATCTGCTTAGCACATCTAACATGACGTATCCATCTTTACCTCCGCTTAGAGCCATCATTACTACGTCATTGCTTTTTATCATGTCCCATCTTTTTATCTCATTAACAATTCTATTGCTTATATCTTCAATAAAACATTCTTTGCACAGCTTTCTATTGGAATGTTGTTGATAAATCTCTGCTGGTCTAACTTTGCAAACATCGCATGTTTTCATCAGATTCACCGAATTTGCTATACGCTATTTTATTTTCATAGATTAATTACAAAGTTAAGGGTATTAACTTTTCTTATAGAAATTAACAATTTTAAAAATAATTTTTCATTTTAAAAAATTATAAATGTTTAATAATCTATAAAAAATTAATTGCTGACCTCCCCCTGCCATAAAGGATGAGGGTTCCCCCAGAATGGTTCACAGATTTATAGTTTGCCGCCTTTATCTTCATCACTTCATAGCTAGTATCTAAAAGCCACCCCGCTCCATTAGTTTTAACTGTAGACCACTGCTAGATCTTCAACCCATTACCCCTATCCCTCACTACCGAGAACTCTCTATCTCTCAGGGACTCAGGGATATGTATCTGTGCGAGAATACTTAACACATATTTAACATGCCAGTTATTGGCTTCCCCACACCTTATTATTTTTACAATACCTTAACACATTTTAGAATTTAAAAAACTTTATTTAGAATTTAAAACTTTACTCCTCATTCAGAAAGGCAGAGCTTGCCATTCTTTTTGTCATATTTTATTAATGATTAATTGATTTTCGATTTTAAATTTACTATATTATTGGAATATAATTATATCCCATATGAAAATTCAAATAATAATTAAAAAATTTATTTTATATAGATCTAAGTGAATAAAATATATGCTTTAACGGAAGAATAATATATTGAAAGTATAGGAAGGTGCTGTCAAAACGTCTGATAAAATAGATGCAGCAGTCTTAGTTTTGTTATATGGAAATCCTCCCAAAGTATTGATGGTAAGAAAAAATTGTTTGGTTTCAGGACGTTTTTCATGTGATTTAGCATTTCCAGGAGGACATATAAAAAAAGATGAAACATATATAGATGCAGCTCTTAGGGAAGCATGGGAAGAAGCTGATGTTTTTCCTAGATTTGTTGATATTTTAGGGGTAATGGATGTTCATGAAACATCTTCACAGCCTAAATTAAGAGTATTACCTGTAATAGGCATATTAAAGGGTCCCATAGATGCAAAACCAAAAGACTCTGAAGTAGATCATGTTATATGGGTTTCTTTAGATTCTATTAGGGAACCTAGATTAGTATTTCATCCCATTAGAGGATACGTAAACGGCTTTATGTTACCAGGTAACATGGTTATATGGGGTTTGTCTTATAGAATAATAATTGATTTAAAGCAAAAAGGGTATATAAAGCTAACAACCTCTTAAACTGATATAGAAACTATTAATAATTTTATCATCTAAAAATTAATTTAAGGCTATGGGAACCTTATCTTTAAATAACTTGAAATTATCTTATATTGAGGTATTAAAGTTTTCATTAAATAATCTTCCGAAGATATTAGGTGCCTTAAAATATTGTTTCTCAAGTAAATAAACTTGTTTTGTGCATTCCATAGATATTCAAGAGGTATGTCTAATCCTTTTGAAATTTCTAGAAGTTTTTGTAATATATTAATAGAATTTATGTCTTGGGGATTCAATATCAAATTATCCAATACCTTTTCTATTTTTTCCCTAATCAAACTGTGAACTAAATCGTCTATGCTTACTTCTGAGTTTTTAGACCATTGTATTATTTGCTCTAATCTATTAAAGTCTATAATTTCTTGCTCTAAAATTTCTAAAATTGATTTTTCGAGCTCGAATTGTAAAAGCAATTCAAAAACTTTAGGGTAATTTAAGTTAAGGCTTCTTACATATTCCATAACAGGAAGATAATTGTTATATAGCATTTCATATTGTCTTGCTAGCTCTATAATCGCAGAGTCCAACACATGATCCATAATAAATTTTTGATCATTTTTTAGCAGATTGTTCAGATTATAATAATTCGGGTAAAAAGTTTTTTGTAATATGTCTATGATATCAGGTAATGATCCATTATTAAAAAATTCTGTTACAGAGCTCTCAAATTCAATATATGACTTTTGATCTACTAATATCTTTGCACCAGCATGTAAGTTATACCAACCATAATATATTGATGCAAACATAATCGGTGTGCTCCTCCAAGTAATTTTAGAAATTAAAGTCGCTATTCCTGTAACGGCTTTAGCCCTTCCTAATTCTAGCTTCTTATATGGACCCAAAATAATTTTATAAGAATAATAATCATTTTCTTTTGATATTGTTTCAAAAAGTAATCTCATTGCATAGCTTGCACCTACTTTTTCTGCTGTCATCAAAGCAGGAATAGCTTCTTTTTCATATATTTCTTTGCCATTGCCGTATCTAGGATTATTTGATTTTGCATCTTTCAATATGTTTAAAAATTGCTCTTCAACTCTAGTATTGGCTAATTCTTCAATTAATTGTATAACTCTTTTTGCAAATCTAAGGGATTGAATAGGCTCAGGCCTATAAATATCTTCAAAAAACCAAGCATCGCTCGATTGCATTAAAATAGAATTTTTAGCTATTTCCATTAATTTAAGAAGATCAACTATTTTGTTTTCTTCTCCTTTGATCGCAAAATTTTCAACAAAGCTTGAAACGTTTTCGGCCTTATAATCATAAAAAACATCGACATAATTTAATATAGCTTTGTTTATATCATTAGATACTTTAGGACCTATGTTTTGTATAGTTATTTCTGCCATATCTCTTAACCAGTCTATTGATTTTCTTAGAGGGGTTCTCCATTCTTGGGTCCAGCCCGGTCTAATATCTGATGCGCATCCACAATTGGATCTCCACCTTTCAATACCATGAGGACAGCTCCAAGAAGTATTTTCATTTATTGTTATATCATTAGATGCTCCGTAGGTTGAATAAAAATAACTATAATTTGTTATATTAATTCCATAAGAATCTATAATAGATAAGGCTTTTGCTAGCTCTTCTTCCCCTTTTGGTTTATGATGTCCGTAGGTTTCTCCGTCAGTAGCGATGCTAACTAATTGGGGCTTTTCAGAGTTATCAAAAGACTCAATTAGTTTCCTAGCAAAGAGTTCACCACTTTTAAGAAGATCACCAAAAGCAACTAAACCTGATAACCATTTGTTATAAAACACAACACCGATATAATTCCCAGATGGTAGTAAAGCCCTATATACTTTTTTAGTATCTAATGTTTTTTCATTAATTTCTTCAAACTTATCATTAATTTTTATTGATTTTGCTTGATGAGGACTTAATATGACAAATTTAATTCCATAATCATAAAGAATTTCTAATGTTAAATTATCTACAGCTGCTTCAGGGAGCCAAAATCCTTCAGGATATCTATCAAAAGTTTTTTCAAAAAATTTTATACCCCAATAGATATCCCTTTCTCTATCCTCTTTTGATGAGAGTGGCATTATTATGTGGGCATATGGCTGTGCTATGGCATTTCCATGACCTGATAACTTAGATGAAGATTCTTTATCGGCTTCAATTATTAAATTATATAGTTTACTATATTTTTCTTTTAAATATGATAATAGTATCGGACCAAACGAAAAAGTTACTTTTTTGTAATTATTTACTACATCTTCAATTATTTCTCCATCTTTCAATCTTGCATAGGCATTTGGTAAATAAGATTCCTTGGTTATTCTATCATTCCAATCATGATAAGGTCTAGAACTTATATCTAAATCTATTTCTAAAATCCATGGATTGAATCGTGGTGGTTGATAAAAATGACCGAATATTGCTATATATTTTTCATCGCTGACCAATTTTTTCCCTAGTAAATATATTTTTATAGTGGTTAAAAGCTACACAGCTATAAATAAATTGAGTTCTGAAGAAAAATGTATCTATTAATATTTTTAAATTTAATATGCCTCATTTGTAAAGGTAATAGAGCATTGGAGGTAATTGAATTGAAAAAAATATCAAGGTTTGATATATTCATGATAGTACTACCCTGGATTCTTTGGTATTTGACTTTTGATGTTTTAAGTTCTCATTTTATTTATGCTATGGCAACTTCAACAAGTATTCTTGGAATAATATCGTTAACTAAAAAAGAGGTTAGAGAAAAATACAAGAGTTGTAATGTATTATGTTTACTTTCTTCGTTAGGTATATCAATAATACTTTATTTGGTATTTTATGGCGGGAATATAGTGTCTATAAAACTTGGTTTAGAAGGAGAGGTTTTAGATGTGTACGGATTGGTTCCAAAAGGTTTACTGAGCATTTTTCTACTTGCGTTAATTGGTGTTATGGAGGAAGCATATTGGAGAGGATTATTGCAACAAGTAATAATAGAGAAGGATTTAAAAATTAACTGGCTCTTTTCTGCCGTATTTTATGGGATTGTTCATTCTGTGTCGTTAAATCTAATTTTAGTAATTGCCGCATTTATAGTAGGTCTCTTTTTATCGTTTACCGCAAAAAAATTAGGTTTGATAAGTTCCTCTATAGTTCATGTGACTTGGATTTATCTTATGTTTTTAAAAATGTTATTATAAATTAGCGCAAAGGACCTCTCAATCCTTTAGATCTCAAGTAGTTAACCCTATATGTAGGCGTTATAGTTTTTGGGTGATTAGCTTTAACCATATCTATTCTTCCAACTGCTGTATTTAAAGGCCATTTCTTAGGCTCGTTTGGATCATTTCTTGCTATATTTTCAATTTCTTTTAATCTTTTTGCAAAGTTTTCTATATTTTCTTTCGTCTCGCTCTCTGTGAACTCTGTCATTAATGCTTCTTTAACAATTAATGGGAAATAAATTGTTGGAGCATAGAATCCTGAATCTAATAAACCCTTACTTACGTCTTCAGCTGTAACTCCAGTTTCTTCGTGTAATGGCTCAGCACTTAATACTACTTCATGTTTTCTGTATCTATTGCTGCCATAAGGTATTGAATATCCTTTAGAGTCTTTCATCAGTTTTATGAAATAATTCGTATTTATAACTGCCATTTCACCTGCTTCTCTTAAACCTTGAGGTCCTAAGCTTAGTATATATGTATATGCCCACAATAACTGTTGAACATTACCAAAGAAAGACTTCATCAAACCTGGGCTATATTTGCCGGGCCACCTTATTTTATACATTTTATCATTTTCATCATAATAAACTACAGGTCCTGGTAACAAATCTTGAAGCATTATATTTTCTTTAACTAAACGATTCTTTATGCAAACAGGACCTGACCCTGGACCGCCACCTCCGTGAGGAGCTGAAAAGGTTTTATGTAAGTTTAAATGGGCTATATCAAATCCCATGTCTCCTGGTCTTGCTTTTCCTAATATTCCATTCAAATTTGCGCCATCATAATATAATAATCCGTCTTTTTCATGAACAGCTTTAGCAACATCAATTATTTTTTCTTCAAACAAACCTAACGTGCTTGGGTTTGTTATCATTAAGCCAGCAGTGTTATATGATAATGATGATAAGAAAGCTTCAAAGTCCATGTTTCCTGAATTATCTGTAGGTATTTCTATAGTCTTAAAACCAGCCATTGCTGCACTTGCGGGATTTGTTCCATGGGCTGAGTCTGGAACAATTATTTCATCCTTGTTTAAATTGTTTCTTAGCTCATGATATTTTCTTATGATTAATACTCCGCTCAATTCTCCTTGGGCCCCTGCTGCCGGATGTAATGTACAAATATCCATTCCAGTTATCAATGCTAGCCAGTTTTGTAGTTCGAATAACGCTTTTAATAATCCTTGAATTGTTGAATCTGGCTGTAATGGATGTATTAATTGAAGTCTTTTATCCGTAGATAATTTTAATGATATTTTAGGATTATATTTCATTGTACAACTTCCAAGAGGCACTGGACCTGAGTCTACTCCATATGTCATCTCTGAAAGCCTTGTATAATGCCTTACAACTTCCACTTCACTTAATTCTGGTAAATTGGGATCATTTTCTCTTTTTATTTCTTTAGGTATTGATATTTCTCCTAATATTTTTTTAAATTCATCATTTATTTCTTTAAATCTTATCCCTTCTCTCCCACTTCCCAATTCATATATGAGAGGCTCCTCCCATTTAGCCTGTTTAAACATAGTTACTCACCTTTAATTTTCTTTAATTTATCTAAAAGAAGATCTATATCAGATTTAGAATGAACTTCAGTAAAGCTTAACAAACCCCAAGAATCCTTAGCCCAAGTTACGTATTTGCTTAATGGAATGCCAAATAATAATCCCTCTTTTATCATTACATTTCTTAAATCTTCGAAGTTGGTTTTAACATCAATAATGAAATCCCCAAAAAATTCTCCCTTAAACAAAGGAGACTTAAAACCTAGATAACTTAGTTGCTTAGAAGCATAATGGCTTCTATACCATGTTGCTTCAGCAACATCTTTAAGGCCTTTCTTTCCTAATAATGAAACATAAAAAGCTGCTATCATTGCACTAAGTCCAGAATTAGTTGTTATATTGCTAGTAGCTTTAGATCTTCTTATATGCTGCTCTCTTGTCTGCATTATCATTGCAAAAGCTCTAGATGAGCCATCTATTGTTGTAGTCATACCTATAAGTCTTCCCGGCATTTGCTTCACAAATTCTGCGTTCCATTTTGTTGCAAATATACCAAGATATGGACCACCAAAATTTAGACCTAATCCCAATGGTTGTCCTTCTCCTATAGAAATGTCTGCATCCAGTTCTCCGGGAGTTTTATATATCATAAGACTTGTTGGATTTACTCCCATTATAAATAAAGCTTTTTTACTATGGGCTATTTCACCAATAGACTTTGCGTTAACATCAACAACACCAGTGTATTGATAGGGGTATTCTAGGTATATTGCAGAAATATCATCAGAAGATTTACTTTTTAAATCCTCAATATCGGCATAGCCTGTTTCAGGATCTACCTTATATGTAACCAACGATATTTCATGAGGTGATGTATAGCTTTTTGCTACTGATAAATGAAAAGGATTTATTGTTTCTGGAATCAATATTTTCTTTTTATTGTTTATTCTATAAGACATTAGAAATGCTTCTCCTAAAGAGCTCGCCATATCATACATACTTGCATTAACTACATCCATTTCTAATATATCTGCCATAAGACTTTGATATTCAAAGAGTATTTGTAACAATCCTTGACTAATCTCTGGTTGATATGGAGTATAAGCGGTTAGTAACTCTCCTCTTTCAGCTAAATATTGCACTGCAGCTGGAATATAATGAGGCCATGCGCCTCCTCCAATAAAGAGCTTAGATTCTTTAAATATCAAGTTATTGTTTAAAATATCATCAATTATTTTTTCTACTTCTATCTCATCTAGGGGTCTCTTTTTACCTATACCTAAGTTATCCCATATTTTTTCGTTTATTAGGATTTCTTTTGGTATATCATTATATAGCTCCAAAACGTCCTTAACTCCAATATAATCAAGCATTGATTTTTTAATTTCATTTGAACTATTAGGGATCCATTTATGTTCCATTTCTAATCCCTTTTTTAAATGTTATTAATGATTATAAATATTTTAATTTGCTATTTGTTAATAAATTTAAATTATGCTTAAGATAAAAATATAATACCACATTAAAATATGGCTTTTATTTCTTATTAATTCTAAAGATTATACTATCATTCTCTATGACCCAAGTTTTAACAAAAAATTAATTGTTAACCGGGGAGTTAACATTTACTGTTTATTCATGTAATAAAAATTAGTTGGGCTGTATTCCTAGCCCTCTGTCACCTGCATCTCCTAATCCTGGAACTATGAAGAAATTATCATTTAGTTTTTCATCAACTGCTAAAGTATATATAATTAAATTATTGTAGGTCGATGAGAGATACTTAATACCTTCTACAGATGCTATAACAGATGCTATAATAATTTTTTTAATATCTCTATTATATAATTCTTTTATTATCTTTTCCATAGTTTTTCCTGTTGCTAACATAGGATCAATTAAATACGCTACGCCATCATATTTTTCAGGCAATCTTTTATAATATATGTCTATAATTATTGATCCATAACTCTCGTTTCTTCTTGCAGCTACGAGACCTACCGGAGCTTCGGGAAATATATCCATAAATCCTTCTATTAAGGGCAAAGCAGCTCCTAGAATACCAATAAGGATAGGTTGATTTATTAAATCAAATTCAATGGCCTCCTCGTTTAATGGTGTTACGATTTTTGTTTCCTTCCATAAGAGCTCCTTAGAGCTTTCTATAGCTAATATTTTACCTGCATCTATCATTGCCTTTCTAAATTCAAATAAGCCAGTTTCCTTGTTTCTTAATTTTTTTAATATATATCTTGCTATGGGTAGATTTTCTCCCAAGACCTTAATTTCAACCAATCGAACACACCTATATTTTGTCCCCTATCAGATTTTTTAACCTCTACTATACTCTATTACTTGATTAAGATGTTATAAAGGTGCCTCATATGGCAAAATCAGAAATAGCTAAACTTGCTGAAACGATAGCTTGGTTTGAAGATTCATTGAAAAAGCTTAATGAAGAATCAAAAGAGTTATCTAGCGATTTAGTTCAATTAGCAGATAGCTTAGGAAGAGAGATAAGACAAACGAGCAAGTTCCTTTCTGACGAAAGTGTTAAGAAATTAGAGGAAGCATATAAAGAAAGTGTTAAGAAATTAGAGGAAGCATATAAAGAAAAAGAAAAAGAAGAACTAGAAAACTCAGAAAAAATGGGAAAAGAAAATTACGATAAAGCAGTTAAGGAAGTCTTTGATCAAATAAAGAAAATTGTTTCAGGGTGAATATATTTTTGGGTAGCCCTTCAACATATGCTCAAATAGTTCCTAGGTTAAGATATTTAAAATCCACATTAATATCGCCAGATAAAATAAGGGAACTCACTCCACCATTAACAGATATCTACGCATATCTTAGAGAAACTAGATACAAAGCCGTCTCTGAAACAAAAAACGCTCAAGATGCTGAGAAAGAAATAATGAAGAGATTTTATTCTGCCGTAGACGAAATCTCTAGTTTTACTCCCAAAGAGGCTGTAAATTTAGCTTTGGCATTTGCCAGAGAAGACGAAATAAACGATTCATTATTAGTCCTAAGAAGTATAGCTGAAGGAAAAGAAGTTGACAAGAACAACCTAACTTCATTGCTATGGAGCCAGAGCTCTTTGAACAAAATATTAGCAGAACCAGACTCATTAGCTGGTATCCAAAGATACTTAGAAATCTCATTAAAATATAAACATATTTATAATGCATTGAAGGATGCATATTCATATTTCAACGAATTAAAGGATTCAAGTGTGATTACTTGGTACTCTTTATCGGCAACATCAAATTTGTACTATGATAGCTTTTCTGACCTGAATAGCATTGATAAAAACTATGTTTCAAAAACACTATGCCCTATAATTGAAGGAAAAATTGCATTAGGTTTAATTCAGGCATCTTTGCTAAAAATACCCGCAAGAATTATAGAGCTTAGCTTTAGCAAAATAAACGCGTGCAACATATCATGGAATAAAATTAGTAGCATTTATGAAAGAGAATCTGCTGATCCTATAGCATTATCAACTTCTCTTAGAGAACATTTCAAATATATAAAAATAGAAGGTAAAAAAGAGGAAGAAATAATGGATTCTATTAGAAAAAGTTCAAACTTAAGCGCAAAGAGAAGCTCAGAAGCAGCATTCCAATCCTATCCCTTCTCACCATCATTAATTTCTGCAGCCTTAATACTACTCAAACAAGAAGCCAGCAACTTAAAAACCGTAATATCTTCAGCTTACTTAAGGTTAAATAAAGATGAATATGAACAATTATTAATTATTTAATAAGCGATTCTTTTAATTTAACATGAGATTCTTCCTTTAATTTCTTCCATTCTTTAAGATTATATATACATCCTGGATCAGGTGCCAAGTAATCATTATAATAGCCATAAGCTCTCGCTCTGCAACCTCCGCACACATTTTTAAATGGACATAAATTACAAAATCCTTTCAACTTGCTTCTATCTCTTAAATCATTAAATACCTTACTTTTTGTCCAAATTTCCCAAAAGCTTTCTTGCCTTATGTTACCAACAGTTATAGGCAAAAAGACGCATGGTGAAATATCTCCATTAGGTTGAATAGCAGCATATATTCTCCCTGCTCCACATCCACCAACAAATTCTGCTACAGCTTTTACAATAGGATCTCCTGAAACAGCAAAGTGAGTTGGCGCAATTTCCTTACCTTGGCTCATGGCCAATGCAACTCTCCCATATTGAGGTGCCGTGCTTACTATTTGCATGCCCTGTCTTTTCTTCATTTCAGAATATATATATCTCATGAATTTTTCTCTCTCGATGGGATCAAGATCTAACCAAATATTTTCTTTTCCTCTTCCTGTTGGAACAAAGTTAAAGAATATAACTCTTTTAACGTGTATATCTTCAGCTAAATCTAAAAGGTCCTTAACCTCATTATAGTTAAGTTTAGTTATAGTTATAGCCATACCATGATCCATACCTAATTTTACAGCATTTTCTAAAGCTTTAACAGCTTTTTCCCATGATCCTCTAACTCCTCTAAATTTATCGTGCTTCTCTGGATCTGAACTATCCAAAGACACTTCCACATATCTTAATCCACTATCTCTTGCTTTTTCCAAATAATTAATATTGGAAAATAACCAACCATTTGTGGCTGTTCCAGTATGAATCCCTCTTTTTGATATTTCTTTAACTATAGTAAAATAATCTGGATGTATAGTAGGCTCTCCTCCACTCAATGCTATTGATGCTACTCCAGCTCTATCTAATTGTTCTATTAAATTTAATTTTTCTTTTAAAGTTAGTTCGTCCGGTGTTGGCTTTCCAGCCTTCTGATAACAATGAATGCAATTCAAATTGCACATATTTGTCATATTCCATACTATTAAAAATGGAGCTGGCATTTTTTGAGGGACAGTAACGCCATATAACCCTATGCCCTTCATAACTAATGAAACTCCTCTCCTAATCGCTGGATCGGAAATACCCTTTTTTGCTGCTTCTAGATCACCATTAAGCATAAGAATTCCTAGCTTTATTATATTGTCAATAATTGGTATTAGAAATCTTGCAGATATAGGACATTCTGATATACCTTCTCCAACAAAACTTGACAAAGCATGATATATTATTGGGGCATCTTTTATTTCCCCACTTTTATATTTGACCATGATGTTTCTTGTTGCTACTTTCAACAAAGACTTTGTTGCAGGATTATTAAATAAAATTCTAATCCCTGCTAATAAATGACCTATATCGCCATTACTATTAACCTTTTCCATATAGTAATCAGAATCCATGCTCATCTTTCCCACCTTAAAGGTTCAAAAACTTTCTTTATCTTATCTTCAACGGGAGAAATAATTAAATTTTTAGATACGATTTTAAATAAATCTAAGAATCTTCCAGCCCTCATTTCCCTCACCATAAAATTAAGTCTGACATAAAACTTACGATAAGCATAAATAACCATCCTTCCTAAATCTTTATCTGAAAAATTAAAACCTCTCATAACAGGCCTCACAGTAGTATAATGTTCCCAATTCTTATCAACAATTAGATTGTTTTTTAGAGCATAATCGTATAGTGGTGTCCCGGGATACGGAGTTAATGCAGTGAATTGTGCATAATCAGGATTTAATTTTACTGCAAATTCTATGGTCTTTTTCATATCATCAACAGTTTCCCATGGAAATCCCAAAATAAATGAACCTGTTGTAAATCCCTTAAGTTCTTTTGCATAAGAAAATACTTTCTTTGCTTGTTCAATAGTAATCCTTTTTCCTATTTTATTTAAAGTATCCTGACTTGCAGATTCTACACCAAAATATAATGCATTGCAACCATTATCATATAACAATTTCATAAGATCCTTATTTATAAGATCAACCCTTGTTCCGCATGAGAAACTTATATCTAAATTATTTTTCTTTAAAAGATCTATAAAGTCTTTAACAAACTTCCAATTAGCCGTAAATTCATCATCCGTAAATACAATAGTTTTAGCATGATATTTATCATACAAGTACTTTATTTCTTCTATTACGTTTTCAGCAGATCTGTATCTGAATCTTCTTCCCCAATAATAGCTTGTTATACAATATATACACCCATAAGGACAACCTCTACTAGCCATTATATGAGCTATGTTAATGTTTTTACCAAAAAGGGTATATTTGTTCATATCTACCAAATGTCTAGCTGGCCATGGAAGTTCATCGAGATTCTGTATTAAGGGTCTATCATTTGTTTTAACTATTTTATCATTAAATTTAAATGCTATGCCAGCTATATCGCTTAAACCTGTTTTTTCTAAACCTTTATTTTCAAGATGATTAATAAGTTCTAATGCAGTATACTCTCCTTCACCCCTAACTACAATGTCAAACCCGTTGTTTAAAGCCTCTTCAACCATTACTGAAGGATGACTACCGCCTGCAATTAGTGGTATATCTGGCATTTCTTGTTTTATTAGTTTTGCGGTCATATAACCCTTTGGAGCCATTGGGGTTTGCATCGATATTCCTATAACATCTGGTTTTATTGATTTTACTTTAGACAACCAAGAATTAAAATCCAATTGAAGCGTTGGACTATCTATAACCTCAACTTTATAACCAAATTTTTCTAGAACTGCTGCTATACTAAGTATACCTAAAGGCGGAGCTCTCATACCAGTAACTCTATAAATCTCTAAATTATGAATTTCGGGAGGTAAAGTTAATAGTACCTTCAAATTTGATCCCTTATTTATTTATATATATTTTAAAATTAATATAGCTAAGCTGATTAGAATTATTTGAAAAACCCATTTTTACGTGTAGATAAAACTATTAATAATAAAAAATTTATTTATTTTTATATTTACAATGTTTATTAAAATTAAATATCTTCGATAAATATGAATTAAATAAAGTGAAACAAAATGAAAAGAAAATCTGAAAAAATACTTGCTGTCTTTATTATATTCGCTATAGTTATATTTTCTAACATCACAAATGCTTCTACAGTTTATAATAGGGATTTAAGTTATTATCCTTCTTATTTATTGTTGGGTAATTGGGTTAATATAAGCTTTTTAGTTATAACAGGTATACCAATACCTAATGCTACATTAAATGGCTTTGAAAATTCAAATACATCAATAAAAAATATTTATTATGGAAGTTTTGGAATATTACCCTATGAAATACAATTCAATATTTTCCCTGCTTATTATTCAGCTTTAAATTTAAATAATACAATAACGATTGAAGGGAAAAATGGCCAAATTGAAATATTATCTCCTCAGGGCATGAATTCTATACTAATGCTAATATTTCCCAATAAAAAGATAATTTCTTCTATATACATACCATCTAATTATAGCATAAACATATATTCAAATGAAGCAATAGTTAACAATAATCCGTCCATATACATTTTTTTCAATGGTACATATAAACTAATTAACTCAAATTCTCAAAAAATTCTGCAAGTTTCTTATTCAAATAATGGCTATTTAGAATTTTCGATCAACGATTCAAAATTTTATTCTCCATCATATTTAATAAGTTACAATCTAAACCAAGTCAACAATTGGCTTTATAAATCCTCAAAAGTTAAGAACACGCAAATCAGTAATAAGCTTGTATCAGATTATTATCTATCATTGTTATTAATTAAAGATGATCAAAATCCTGTAACTGGGGAATTCGCCGCTTCTCCTTCACCAATTTATCTTTATAACTGGTTAAGAGACTCTTCCTTTGCAGCTATCGCTCTTCAAGAATCTGGACATATTAATTCTGCATATAAGTTCTGGATATGGGAATCTAACTCTACCCAAATTAAGGACGGTTTGTGGTACACAAGATACAATTTTTATAACGGCCAGCCAGATACTAACTTTGGTATACCTGAACTTGATAGTATTGGACTTTTTGAAATTGGTGTTTATGAGTATTTTCAAATAACCCATAACTATAGTTTTCTTACATCTATTTTACCTTCGCTAAATAAAACGCTTACCTATGAAATAAATGAAATAGATCGAAATGAATTTCACTTACTTCCAGAGGATCTAAGTGTATGGGAATCGAACTTAGCATATAATTTTTGGACACAATCAATTGATGATATAGGATTATACGATTCCTCTTTAATATATCAATACTTAGGCATAAATAATTCTTTAATTAAAGTTGCTGCATCTGAATTAAATGAGAGCATAATGAAATATTTTTGGAACGGAAAATATTTTTATCCAAGCCTAATTCCATCAGTAATTTATGAAAATAACACAAAAATAGTTACTTTAGTTCCCTCTTATTCTAATTTTGACTCCTCTACAATTTTACCTATTGATTTTGGATTTATTGATCCGAGCTCTCAGATTGCATATAGCGATGTTAACCAGGAAATAGCACATTTAACAGTTTTGGGAGGATTATCACGTTTTACTAACGATAATTATCATTATTCACAATATTTATATGATAGTTCTTCACCAAATTCACCTTGGGATATTACAACTTTATTCCTTTCATATTATTATGAGCTTATAGGTAATATATCAGGTTCCATTAGTCTGTTAAATTGGGTTAATACCCATTCTCAAAATGGATTATTACCTGAGGCAGTAGACCCAAATTATGGGAATCCTTTACCAACTACATCTCCGTTAACTTGGTCCGCGGCTATGTATGTTATTACTATAAATAACCTTCCATCAAATAATTCTAATAAAATAGATACAGTAATTACTTGGGTAATATTAATAGTTTTACTTATCATCATATCATATGCTATGGAAAAAAGAAGTGTTTTAAAGAAATAATTTTACGAAAATTAATATTAATAAATGCTATTAATGAAATTTGCTTAATTATTTTATTAATAATTACAACATTATTAATGTTTATTATATAAAAACATAAATTACTCATGATGTAAAATTAATTTATGGCAATTAAACTTTAATTTATTAGAATCAAAGATACAAAAAATTATGATTGAATACATATTTGATGCTCATTACAATTACTCTATTAATTTAGCAAAAGCGGAAGGAGTAATAATATAACACTATATTTACACTTTATTTATTTGGTAAATACAAATAACAAGCTTCGCTCCTTCTAGAGGTTGGATAAAGTTTTTAAAATTCTGAATATTTTAAGTTTTTGTAAAAACAATAATAGCCGTGGATTTCTACGTATATGGGTTGGGGTTATCCTGCTAAAAAGGAAAAGAAGAATGAAAGAGGTCATGCCTTGTGATTTTGGTGAAGTCCAATAGCTGAGAATTGAATATAAATTCATTAAAATTCAATGAAGCTTAAACCCAATTAGCTCTAATATAGTTTTACTTTAAGTTTATTGAGTTCAAGGCTAAATTAAAAATATAGATAAAACTCACGAAAGTATTTGAGAATTTGAAATATAAGTTTAATTTAATATTTTGCTTAGCTACTACCAGCTACCAAAAGTTTAGCAGTATTGGGATCGTATTCCCAATCTTTTGCAATCTTCCCAATTCTCTTATAGTATTTAGTTAGCCTCCTTATCTTGCTTTCAGTAAATAT
>NZ_JBMFIW010000012.1:0-49560 GCF_049974385.1 Caldisphaera sp.
GGGGTTATCCCGCTAAAGGGGCGGAGGAGCGTGAATGGGTTATCCCGTGACCCTGGTGAAGCCCAAGGGCTGAGAATTAGATATAAATTCATAAAAATTCAATGAAGCCCAAACCCCTAAAGGAGTCATTGTAGAACCTATAGTAATTGAGAATGCCAACAATATTGCTACCGGTTCAAAAGATAAATCTAGTGACTTTGCTATGATAACTGACAAAGAAGTCCCAACAACAGCCACAGCATCATTTACCATTATGCTCGCTAATATTCCAAAGAATAGAGATAGCAAGTAAAGTATGGAAAGTCTACTCTTAGAATACATAACTAGCTTCGCAGCCATATAATCTAAAAGACCTGAGCTTTCTGCAATGCTTACAATACTAAACATTCCTATTAAAAACAATATAACATCCCAATCTATAACATTGCTAACGCTATTTATTGGAATAAGCCCTGTCAATATAGCTAATGAAGCAGCAAATGACATAATAGACCAAGATGGAATCTTTGGATATTTTGCTCTGAAAACAAACCCCCAATAATTATTAAAAGCAACAATAATCCTAAGTATTCACTGGCATTTTCCATTTATTTTCCCTAAATCTTGTTTGTCAATTGAGATAAAAAGTTTTACAAAGACACTTTGATAGCAAAAAATATAAAGAAACAAATATCTAATATTCATATTTTACAAAACAGAGTAGCTCTCGTTAAGGAAAGTAATCCTCAAGACCTGAGAACCTTCACTCTCCAGAGCTGAAAGAGTCAATAAAATTTATCTTAAGTTAAACTTGGTAATTAATCTTGACTATAAATTATTCCAAACTAAGTAGATCTCCTTCGATTAGGCTACATTTGTTTCCTAATATTGAAGAAACGCTAGGGTTAGTTTTACTGCCATCGATTATTTCTTTAATATATAATGGGTCATCTATTGATATTAAACACTCTATAACATTTCTAAAAACCTTATAACATGCCATTTCTCTTATGAATCCATTAATTTTTTTCCTATTGACTGTTTGCTCAATCATAAGATTTCTTTTATTTAAAAGATCCATTGATTCATCTTTTACATCATTTTCACATATAATCAATGCTCTGTAGATTCTATTTTGTTTTTTATTTGTTAGCAAATTATTTAACTGGCCTCTTTTCAATTCTATGTTTTCTATCTTTATTAATGAATTATGACCTTTTATTAATCTGTCATTTAATTCTTTTACTTTACTTTTTTTTATTTCAGCTATAATATATGCTCCTTTACCTAAATTCCTAAAATCATGTTCATCTCTTTTTGGAGAATGCAATATTATTTCATCTGAACCAAAAATTTTTGCTACATCGCTTAATATGCTATTAAAGCTTGTAGGACCGATTACGCTTATTCCCCTAATAGTTCTTTTATATATACCAAACAAAATCAATGAGGTTATTTGATCTCTTATATTAAGATCTGGAAATGATATTTCAAAAACTACTTCTGGCGAATTAAAATCAGCTTTGCTTTCTGATCTAATTTGTTGCACTTTTTTACCAATTTCTCTTTTTAATTCATTTTTTATAGATTCTCCGAAAGATAATTTATACTGCGATTTTATAGACTCTTCTTTTACTATAGTATCATCACTAACCCTTATTCCAATTAAAAATTTTCTAATATTATATCTATTTATTCTATAAGAAACCTGTAATGAAGCTTTTTCTATAAAATCTTCTATAATATCATTACACAAATAACATCTCTTGTAACTTGGTTCATCTTCATATAAGTTCTTGTATAATTGATACGATAATGGACCAATATTAATCATAATATCTTTTATGTCGTCTCTATTAATAAATCCTTTTCTCAGCATTTCGTGCAAATGCATTATTATTAGGAATTTTATTGCTTTTCCTCTTTCAGAATTTGACCATCCATAACCAAGCCTAGCAAACATTCTTCCCAAACATCTATCGCAAAGTGGGTAGATCTTCATTAATTCAATAGATTTATTAACTATATCGATGCTTTTCTCTTCACTATCATACATAGCTGGCTTCACATCCTAAAACTAAGCCCACACTTTCAGACTAATGTTAAGTTTTGCAGAGCAATTTAAATTTACGTTGTATTTACAAAAGCTATATGTCTGAAATATTATTTCATTCTTTTTCGGTAAAAAATTAACTTTAATATTTTAGATATTATAATTTTTAAATAAAAATATTTGAAAAACCTAAAATAGCTAAATAAAAATAATGTAACATTGCAATATGTTTCCAAGTTCACAGTATCGTTATTTTGATTGATTTAATAATAATTGGCTGGAAATTAATGATTCTGTTTATTACCAAGCAAACATTAAATTTAGCTTATACAAACTAGCGATAAAGTGAGTAAAATTATTGACAAGAACGGGCAACAGACCTCGCTCTTCAGGGCGGAGAGGAGTCAGAACTAATTAAATCTAGTCGATTGAGCTTAAGAATAAATCGCAAATCCAATGTTTCTCGGTTCACTTATATATACTTTCCCATTTATCCTTAGCTCATGTAAAACCTGTCTTATAAGATCGGCATCTCCTTCTGCTTCATTATCACGCGATATTGTGTATAAAGTTGGTCCCCAGCTTGATTGCGCAACTATCATTCTAGATCTCCATAATTCTGAAGTTATTTTCGCTAAGTCTTCTCTAAATTGTCCTCCTTGTATTTTCGAAAAATAAATTCCAGTTCCTTCTTGCATCATTCTCAAGCCTTCTAACGCATCTTCGATGTCTTCCCTCACAATACCGGAAGCTAATCTCAATAACCCATAAGACATCAACTTCTTTACTCCTTCGGAAGGATTCCATGGATTTTTCATTATATTTTCTTCTTCATTAAAACTTAATCCTTTCCTTAGTTCAGGTATAACATAAACGAACCTCCATTTTTCTGGTATCTTAATTTGCATTAAAGGCTTTGGTTCTGTGTTTGATGGAGAACCAGAATCAGCAACAAACCCACCATTATAAAATAACAAATAGCCTACTCCGCTAAACCTTCCTACATTTAACTTTCTAATTATGTCTATTTTGTCTACTTTTAAGTTAAACAACCTCCTGAACGCATTAAATATGGCAAGATCTATCTGTGTTCCACTTCCTAATCCTACATGCTCTGGGATATATGATAAAACCTTTACTTTATATCCAGTAACATTTAATAGTTTTGATATCTCCATTACCTTTCTGTTAATGAAATCTGGTCCTAAAATTTCATTATTACCATAAGAAAACTCAGCAATAAATGATGGATCTTTTATATAAAATCCTGCTGAACCCCAATTTATATTCCATTCATTTCCTACATAGTAAAATCCTGCATGTAATCTACTCCCTGTTTCTACAAATACTCTTTCCGACATATTTTTCTACCTTATACTTTATTTATTATTTCTTAATAGAAGCATATTTATATTTTACACCCCAATCCTTTGTTGAAAACTAAATATGCAACAGTCAAGATTATTAGTAAAATACCTCATTGCATCTTAAGATATAACTCAACTTTATACATCATGGATTAATTATCACTATTTTAAGAACTATAGAAGCGTTTTAATTATCATCATCCATAACCTTTATAGTAGAATGAACTTAAAAATCTCTTAACTACCATAGTGTCAAAATAATTAATTAACACTTGTTAACAAATTCATGTAATGTTAAAAAGTAGTTTATAAACCTCTAGAATTTAATTAAGTTTGTACCCTTATATTTCTGGACTTATAAACTTTACTCTGGTGGTCTATATATGAAGTTGATAACAGTAAAGATGCCTGATTTGTATGTCAGAGGAATTGATGAATTAGTAAAAGCCGGTAATTATTCAAGTAGAAGCGAGGTAATTAGAATTGCAATAAGAGAGTTGCTTAAGCATGAATTATGGGGAGAATTGCATGGTGAGGAAAGCAATGTTTTGCTCGACTTAAATAGATTAGGTGTTGAAAATGAAGTCTAGGTTAAAATAAATTATATCATTAATTTATGTAAATCTTTGTTGCTGAAAAATTTTACTGTACATCTTAATTTATAAATTAAATATTTATGTTTTAAATCTCAGTAAATAATCCTTTATATTAGTAAACAAAAAGATTTGCATCAAGTTTTATAAATTATTTTACTTTTATTTTCCTATTTAAGATCAAATTAAATAAACTTATTATAGTTATAGTAATTTGGCTAACAAACAACAAAATGTTATTAAAGAAATAAACATTGACTGATTGAAAAAGTGATATCAATAAAAGAAGATTTTGTGTTACACCATATGAAATTAACGCAGCTGATGCCACCGATGCTCCAAGGAGAAGTAAATTTATCAACCATTGATATATGTTAATTGTAGAAAAAAGCAATATTATAAGAGATGACAAAATCAGAGAAAGCGATATGGTGAGCCTTAATATTTTAAACGACGTATTTATGATATATTTTCTAGATTTCTTTTGAAGAAAATTTATTATATCAAGAATATATTTATTTGCATTAAATAAATCATTATTTTTTATTGATTGTAATAAATTTTTACTGAGATCATCAATAACATTGTCATCTAAAACTTCATTATAGCAATATTTTTCAGAAAGCCTTATTGCATCATTTAATTTTGCTTTTAAATATTCCCATTCATCAGTCTTTTCATAAATCAACGCATTAGAAAAATATAAGTTTTGTAATTTGTCAGCACATTCTTTCGTCAAAGCTAGCACCACAATAATAATATAGTCTAGAATTATTAATTATTATTGCAAAAATGAAACCTTTTTTGTAAATAAAAGTTGCCCTTAAGATATAATATTTTCTTATTTAAACTTACCATAAAATATAAAATAAATCTCTAAAATTTAACTAAAAGAATTTTCTAATTTGCTTTTTCTCTATATATGTTGCAGCATTAAGAATTAATGACTTTAAAGACTTAATATTTACAAAATAATGCAATATATTACTATCTTCTCTAGTTCCATATTCGTAAGCTGAAGTTATTCTTACTTCATATATTTCTTCTGGTAATAATTTCTCTAAATCATTCCATTGCTCTATCAAAAACTTAGGAGTTATTATATACTCCTTTGGCTTCGCTTGTTGGGATATTCTTATATGAACTCTCATAGGTTCATTCAATTTCTTTGGCATAAAGTATGACTTGAATTCGTCTGATTTAATTATATTATCTAAAGATTTTAATAAGGTCCACCTATATTCATCTTCATCTATATCTAAAAATCTAATTACTCTCATATCTTCATATTCAGGCTTTCTCATATCCTTAAGCTTATTTTCCACAGTTTTTTCGGCTAATTCTAATATATCTGCTATTTCAAATGTAGTCAATCCGTTATTTTCTAGTAATCTTCCTATTTTAATGGCTAGGTCTTGTATCCATGGTCTTATAGTTGGTAATTCTAAAATGCCTTTTGCTAGAGGAGTAAGTTCGGAACCGCTTAGATTTACAATTTGTATGCTTTTTGATTTTAACAACTTTAAAAATCTTTTAGCCCCTTCTATATCAAAATATTCCCTTATAACCTGTTTTTTAGCTTCTTCGATTAAGAATGAATCATTTTCTTCATCAATTGAACCTATTTTACCTAAATGCAATTGTATTTCTCTAAGAGTTTGATATAAATATGGGCTCTTATTTAATGCTTCGTATAGTTCATTTTGCAAATTTTCTATGTCAATGCTTTCAAGCAATTCAAAGGGATTAATATTACCAACGTTAACACTAAATCCGAAAAATGATGGTCTATAATATACATTTAAACCTTCAATTTTTGAAGCCATATTAGTTAATATAAGCGCTATAGTTTCTGCTGCTCCACTGCCTATAGGATAAATAAATATATGTTCTCCATTATGCTGCTCATAAATTACTTTATTCTCATCAGGAATTATTTTTCTTTCTAGGTATTTTTGCCTAATTTTTTCAAGCTCCATTAAGCCTTCATTATCAATAGTGA
Source organism: Caldisphaera sp. (assembly GCF_049974385.1). Lineage (NCBI taxonomy): Archaea > Thermoproteati > Thermoproteota > Thermoprotei > Acidilobales > Acidilobaceae > Caldisphaera > Caldisphaera sp. Next base: position 5,995 of record NZ_JBMFIW010000012.1, read on the forward strand.
TATCATTTGGTATATTTCCTACTATTATTTTTATGAATTGTCTAGATATGCTTTGGCTCCTCTTTACCCCTTCTCCCTTCCATAATGGTATTTCAGCTATTCCAGAAGCTTTTATTACATCTATTCTCCCATTCATATCATCTATTCTTTTAATTTCCCAAGAACTTCCAGCAAGCCTTATCACATCCCCGATTCTTAGATTTCTGTAAACGTAAAGAGAGTCAACATAACCTATGGTATTATCTCCATTTTTAACAACGAAAACATCCTTTTCAGGTATTGTAGTAAAAAATTCTGAAAAACTCCTAGACCACCAAACCTTCATTTGATCCTTTGATTTAAATTTCCATATCTTATAGAAAGTATTTCCCGGAGAAATTATATCATCCTCATTTTTTATTAAACCATTTTGCTCCATATAATTTATTAATTCCATAAACTTTTCATTATCCATCTTAAATATAGGCGATTGAGAAAATATATCATATATTATATTTAAATCAGTTTGACCTTCTCCCAGAGTAAATCCTATTATTTCCTTTGCTATTACATCTATAGGAGCTTCATCGATTATCTCGTCTTCTACGAAGCTATGCTTAGCTAGGCTAGCTTCTGTTATAGCTTCGGCGAAATCTATAGGCCCTATAGATATTATATCCCCTATAGATAATCCTCCTGAAATATGCCCGCTCCTTCCAACCCTCTGTATAAGACTAGAAACTTTTCCTGGAGATTTGATTTGTATGACTTTTCTTACTGATCCTACATCAATCCCTAATTCGAGAGTTTTTGTGCATACTATTGCTGAGAGTTGGCCTTGCTTTAGTTTATTTTCTGCTTCTTCTCTTAGTTGTGCAGACACGCTAGAATGGTGAACAAATATATCCTTAGCCCCAATAGTTTCTAAAGAATGTTTGACCCTTTCAGCAATATATCTACTATTTACGAAAACTAGACTTGGTTTTTCTATAGTCTGTGTTAAAGATTTAGCCAAGTCTAGCCAAGGATCTTCATTACTGTCACTAATATATTTTACTTCAAATTTGTACTCCTTTGAAAAATCAACTGAGGTAATCTGCCTTTCTCTTTTACTACTGCCGCTCAAGAGTTCTATAGCTTTTTTAGGAGAACCTATTGTTGCCGAAAGACCTATTCTTTGAAAGTCATAGCCAGATAAATATTTCAATCTTTCAAGTAATAATAATAATTGAACACCTCTCTTTGAGCCGAGCAATTCATGAAGTTCATCTATTATTACATATTTAACGTTTTTATAATATTGTCTGAATTTTGGTGCCCAATCTAAATCAATTTCTAGACTTTCAGGCGTTGTTATTAATATATTAGGTACTTGCTTAACTCTCTTCGTCCTTTCACTTGCTGGAGTATCACCATGCTTTTTAGAAACTCTAAAACCTAGTTTCTCAGCCCACCAAGAGATCCTTTTATATATATCATTTATTAAAGCCTTCATAGGGGTTATATATAATATATCCACTGGTTCTTGTTTTTCGCTTAGAAGTTTTGACAATAATGGCAATAATGCAGCTTCCGTTTTCCCTTCCCCTGTCGGCGCCATAATTAATGTATTATACCCTTCTAATACATAAGGTATCGATTGTTCCTGTATTTCAGTAAGTCTTTTCCATCCTCTCTCTTCAATTAATTGCCTTACTTTTGGATGCAACCTATCAGCTATTGATTGTTGAACTTCTTCCATTTTACATCTACCATTTTATGTCTAGCCACACCTGGTTAACCTAAGAAAAGTTAGCAGTCAGTTCTTATTAACTCTCCGTTTCTATTTCATTTTGGAGATAAATATGGCAAAACTAGAACACGAATGTGTAGTATGTGGAAAGAAGTTCAGTAATGGCCAAGGAATAATTATAAATAAAGGATCTTTAAAGCTAGAATTTCATAGTAGTAAATGTGCAGCGTCCTTCTTTAAGCTATTAGCAGAAAGATTAGATGAATCTTGTTTTGAAAAAAGTAGCAAAGATCTTATAAAAGAATTAGTAAAAATAAGAGAAGAAAAGCAAAAACAAGCTAAAAAGGTGATCTCATGAGATTACTAAAGATTAAGTTATATTCCATATTAAGGGAAATTTTTGGTAGTAATGAAATAATTGTAGAATTTAAGCATGAAAACATTACTGTCAATGATGTATTAGAAACATTAACCAAGAAAATTAATAACAATTCAACTCAATTAAATCAATTATTTAATTCCATTCAGTTTGTAGCTAACGGGAAACCATTAGCCAAGGATGAAATTATACCAAATAGTGTTGATATAATATATTTGCTGCCTCCTTCATCTGGTGGCATTATTGACATAAAAATTTTAACTAGTGAGCATATTGATTTAAACGATCTAATAAAAAAATTATACATAGATGAAAATGTTGGAGCTATTGCCATATTCGTAGGTATAGTTAGAAAAATAAACAAAAACGAAAAAGTGAAGAAATTATTATATGAACATTCTGAAGAACTAATAGAAGAAAAGCTTAAAGAAATCGCTATTAGAGGGATAAATAAATTCAAATTATTTTCAGTCTCAATATATCATTATGTTGGTGAAAGAAAACCTGGAGATTTAACTATGATTGTAGCTGTTTCTGGAGAATCTAGAAAAAATGTTTTTCCAGCAATAGAAGAAATAGTAAATGAAGTAAAGCATGAAGCTCCTATATGGAAACAAGAATATAGAGAGAGCGGAAAGTATTTCATACTCGGCGAAAATCAAATTAAAGCCGATGAAACGAGCAAATTCAAATTTTAAGATTAAAACTTGTGCTTTAAACGCACTGTAATTTAAATCATATAAATTTTAAATATTAATCAATTTAATAAATAAAAATATGAATATTTCGTTAGTATTATAAATTAAAGTTTTAAAAAGGAACACATATAAAGATAAATATTAGGTGATAGGAATGCCTGCAATCGAAATAGGAAGAATTTGCACAAAAATTGTTGGGAAGGAATCAGGAAGAAAATGTGTTGTAGTAGATATTATTGACCAAAATTTTGTATTAGTAACAGGACCTAAATCAGTTAGTGGCATCAAGAGAAGAAGAGTGAATATTAAGCACTTAATGCCTTTGGATAAATTAGTAAACATACAGAAAGGGGCAAGCGATGAAGAAGTGCTAGCTCAATTGAAAAATTCTAACTTAATTGATTATATGAAGGCCAGAGAAAAAATCGTATTAGCCTAAACAAATCCGTAATAATATGGTGAATATTTTGCAAGAAATACCCGAAAAAGGTTTTAAATTCATTAATGAAATAAATCAAATATGTAATAATACAAAACCATTTTTGGAAAAATTTCCAGAAAATACTGATGATAACTATGGCTATTATCCATTAGAAAGACCTCTTATGAAGTATCTTAATTACGGTATAATAATTTTGGATAAACCACCTGGTCCGACAAGCCATGAAGTGGTTGCATGGGTAAAAAAACTGTTAAATATAGATAAAGCAGGACATGGAGGAACCCTAGAGCTTTACTCTTAAGAGTAAAGCAGGGATATCCTAAAGTAACAGGTGTCCTGCCTATAGCTCTCGGATCTATGACAAAGATAATAGGATTTGTAACTCATTCAAAAAAAGCTTATGTATGCTTAATGCAACTTCATAAAGATGTAGATTTCAAATTAATCAATAATGTAATAAGTGAATTCATAGGAGAAATATATCAAAGACCTCCAGTAAGAAGCCATGTAAAAAGAATTCTTAGAATTAAAAAAATATTTAATATAGAAATAAATGAAATAAATAATAGAAAGGTCCTTTTAACAATAGAATCAGAAGCTGGAACATATATGAGAAAATTATGTTGGGATATAGGTTTAGTTTTAGGAACAGGGGCTCATATGAGAGAATTAAGAAGGATAAAAACAGGTCCTTTTAATGAAGATAACGCAGTAACATTACAACAGATCTCCGAAGCTGTGTATCAATATAAAACAACAGGCAAGGAGGATCTGCTTAGGAAAGTTATTATTCCTGGAGAATATAGTGTATGTGAGTTAGAAAAAATTTTAGTTAGAGATACGGCAGTAGAGAGTGTGATAAACGGCTCTCCCCTTGCAATACCTGGAATATCATATTTTAATGATGGCATAAATAGAGGAGATATAGTTGCGTTATTAACATTAAAAGGAGAGTTGATCGGCTTAGCCAAAGCATTAATGAATTCTAACGAAATAAAACAAAATAACAAAGGGCTTGCATTTCAACCTACAAGAATAGTTATGGAAAGAGGAATTTATCCTAAGGCTTGGAAAAGTTCAGGAAAATACAAAAATCGTGGGGACGGGAACGCCGGGGGTGGGATTTGAACCCACGCGTCCCGCATGGGACAACGGGTCTCAAGCCCGTCCCCTTGGACCGCTCGGGCACCCCGGCACATTTCTACTATTGGCTAATAGGGTTTTTAATTATATTTCAAAAATCCATATTATTTATTGCTAATTATACCATGATTTTTAACAGGCTTTAGCTTGTGAGATTCAAAACTTTCCATTCTATATTTTGCATCTTCAGTTATCACCAAATTTGTTAATTCATCTATAGCCTTTTCTATATCTTTCCAATAAATTTCATAAACTATTTTTTTAATTGATCTAATCGATTCTTGCGTATAATTTGATAAGGTATCTGCAATCGCAAAAGCCTCTTTTTCTAAGTCTGACTGAGGAACTATTTCATCAACTAAACCCATATTTCTAGCCTCTTGAGCAGAGAACCTAGTACCAGTTAAAGCTAAATATTTCGCTCTTCTAAACCCAACGACCCCTCCCCCTGCGCTTATTAATATTGGAGGTATAACTCCTAAACTAATTTCTGGGAAGCTGAACCAAGAATTTTCAGCGGCGATTACTATATCTGCTGCTAAAAGGAGTTCCGCGCCTCCGCCAACAGCCAATCCATTAACCAAAGCAATAATAGGTTTCTTACACGATATCATTGTATTTAAGGATTGTTTAATCCCATTAAAAAAATTAAGAGCCTCTTGCTTAGTATTAAGTCTAAGCATGTTTTCTATATCGTCTCCAGTACTGAAAGCTCTACCTTTACCAGTTAAAACAATCGCAACGCTGTCAGATTCGCATGCTCTGTTTAATTCATATATTAATCTTTCCCAAGTCCTAGTATCTAAAGCATTTAATTTTTCAGGTCTATTCAAATAAATCCAATAACACATCTTCCTTTTTTCAGATAAGACCGTTTCGTGATATGTCAATTTTTTATTGCACCCAAAGGTGTATACTATTGCTAGATTAATAAATCTGTCTAATGAATTTGGCTATATCTCTAATAAGAGAAAATTTTAAATATAGTTCAAATAAAAACATGCTATAATTTAAAGGCTACCTTCTTCTTTTATACATTTATTGCTTTTTAATATATCATATATCCCGTTTACAGCATCTTCAACCTCACTTTCTCTCTTAGCTCCTGTTATAACCATTTTCCCACTGCTAAATATTAAAAGAACAACTCTCGGTTTTTCCATTCTATATATCAAACCTGGGAATTGTTCTGGTTCATACATACTCTTTGGTAAAGTAAATGCTGCCTTTTCTAAATCGACAACTACATTTAGATTCGCCGATGCAACAATGTTTTGTATTTGTATTTGAGGTTTGCCTTGCATTGGAACCCCTTTGATCATGAGTTTTTTCAATATTGTTTTTACCGCCCATACTAATTGCTTTACACTTTTTGCACCTGTGACAACCATTTTTCCAGATTTAAATATGAGAGCTGTTATTTTAGGGCTCTGCAACCTATAAACTAATCCTGGGAATTGATCTGGGTTGTAATCTACATCGGGTATCCTTGTTTCGATTAAGTTCAAATCTAATGCAGTATCTAATATTACAGTTGCAACTATATTTTCTATCTTAACTGTAGGTTTTCCCGACTCTTCTTTTTCACCTACATTTTCTTCTTCAAAAAATTCATCTTCTTTATCTTCATTCTCCAAAATCTTCACCTGCTTTTTAAACTCGTATATTTTAAAACCAATTTGAGCTATATAAATCTTTTTAAACTATTTATAAGCATAAGATAAATAAATATCATTATTTAGCAAAAAATACCATAATTTTTGATGCTAACCTAATTTTATTTCTAACATAAATAATCAAAAATAAAAGACAGTAACATATTTACGTAACTATTGATTATTTTTTAATCACTTCTAAATATCGTTTTGATTTAAGTAACGTTTATTATAGTATTACAAAGTACTTTTTATTAATGATCTATTAACTGATGACGGGCGCTGCTCACGAGGGTCAGAGTGAAAAACCAGATGGGAGGGTAGTGGTGTTTCCCTCGACTAGCCCCAATGATTTAAGGGTGACTGTGTATGATCCCTTAAGAGGGGTGCCCGTGGTGGAATTAGAAGTAATTAAAAATAAAAAAAAGTTACGCCACGGGTAAACACTAATAAAACCTAACCTTTATGCAAATATACCGGCATAAAAAACTAAAATATTGGTTACATTATTAATATAGATGGGGGAAAATTGTGAAATTAAAATTTAAAGAGCCTAGAACTTGGAGATATATAATAGGATCAATAGAAAAAATCATAGATGAAGGGGTTTTTACGGCAAACGATAATGGACTTCATTTCAGAGCATTAGATACAAGCAGAATTGTTATGGTTGACTTTATCTACCCAAAATCTTCATTTGATGAATTTGAAATAAATAATGAAGAAAGTATAGGAGTATCTTTTTCAGTTTTGTCTGATGTATTAAAAAGAGCTGAAAAAGATGACGAACTTGAACTTATAACCGATGAAAACAACATAACATTAAAATACATTGGTAAAGGGGAAAGAATCTTTAAAATACCGCAACTTAGTTTAAGTCAGGATAAGCTACCTGAACCAAAAATAACTTTTACGGTTAAAGCTAAGCTTACAAATAATTCTTTTATTGATATAATAAACGATATAGAAGCTATTAGTGATTCATTAACTATAAATGCAGATGACAAAGAAAACAAGCTAATAATAACTGGAAAAGGTGATATAGAAAGCGCTGAAATAGAACTTTCTCTAGAAAAACAAAATATAATAGAACTTAGCGTAGATTCTCCTGATTCATCTACATATAGCATTGAATATTTTTCTGATATGCTAATGGCAGCAAAAGAAGCCGATTTAATAACTTTGATGTACTCTCAAGACGCTCCTGTAAAAGTCGAAATGGAATACCAAAATGGTGGCAAAATAACTTTCTATGTTTCACCAAGAATAGACTAAAACTTATTTATAACAAATAGTTATTTTAGATTACTTATATAACCGTTTCCCCTACACTTTCATTTCAATCATCTTACCTACATTCATGATAGAGCGTGGGGACTTAGCCCTTAACCACCTGCTCTTAAGCTTAAATGCAGGAGGATCATGGATCTCCTTCGAGCCTAACAGCATGGGGCTCACATCTTTGCAATTCCTCCACCCTTTTTGACATAGTCAATATCGGCGTGAAGATTATCCTTTATCAGTAAAAACTAAGCACATTTGAATATAAAAAGATTTTTATTAAAATGAAAAAGGATTCAGCCTTAAAAACAAAATATCTATAAATTTTCAAATTAATTATCTATTATAGAAGGAAATTAAAATGACCGAAGAAGAAAAGGAAATTAAAATAAAAGGATGGAACTATGATCAAACACTAAAATATCTATATAGAGAATATTATTCTTTAAATCCACCACTGATAATACCAAAAGATATTGAGAGAAGAGAATTTGCATTTCAGCCTTTTGAAAAACAGTCTTATGTAAGGCATCTTTCATTTGATAATCCAAAAAAGCTTTACGATTATTTGATTAAAAACACTCCGAGACATGCTTATTATTCTATCGCCATTTATGATCTTCCTGAAGCAGGATCAATGGAAGAAAAAGGATGGAAAGGATCTGATTTATTATTTGACATTGATTTAGATCATGAAAAAGATTGTATAATGCAAAATGATATAGCCGATGATTCGTGTATAGAAAAAGGGTTAAAATATGCCGAAACAATTGCCCATATAATTAATAATTATTTTGGTGGATCGTATCAAATTTATTTCACAGGAAATAGAGGCTATCATGTAAGGGGATTTTGCGAGTTATGTAAACAACTTGGAAAGGAAGAAAGAAGCGAAATTGCAAAGTTCATTATGGCTCAAGATTTAGATATAGATATGATATTTCCCAAAAGTAGCAAAGGAAAAAAACCAGCTTTGCCCACTACAAAGGATCCTGGATGGAGAGGATTAATAGCTAGTTTTGGAATTAAGGAAGTTAGCAGAGAGGATATTAATAACGCTATTCAAAATATAAAAGTTGAAATTGATTCTATGGTTACCCAAGATCCAAGCAGATTAACTAGAATACCTGGGACGCTAAATGGAAAATCTTCTTTGCTTGTATTACCAGTTTGTGGAGAGTTTAAATTAGGTAAGTGGGTTTCGCCTTTTTATGGAGAAGTTGAAGTAAAAGCTAAAATGGATTTAAGTAACATAAAGATTTTAGGAAGCAATATACAATTTAATAAGAATGAAGAACTAAGCCTACCATCTCAGCAGGCTATTTATTTAGCCACAAAAGGTTACTTAACTATAATAGGAGGGAAAATAGTTGTCAGAAAGAATACCGGCTGGTGGCCCGTACAAGGCTGCAATTGGAATTCATGAACAAATTAATGCTGATGATATTAAAGATTCAAGAAAACTCTGGGGAACTTATTGTTCAAATGATCTAGAATTGTGCAAAAGATTTTATAATGTAGTAATAAGCATGACAAAACTTATTTCAGAAGCGAGACTAGAAGATATAGATGCTAAAAATTATCAAGGGATTGATAAGGAATTCCTCAATATAATGGAATATATTAAAAATAATTACTCTCTATATTTATCAGGGAGCGTTATATCATTCGGAGAATTTATTTTAGTTAAATTTAACAGAGACTTAACATTATTAAATGGAAAATTTATGGAAAAAAACGATGTATCTTTAATACCTATGGAAGAAGCTCTATTACTGTCATCACTCAATTACGTTGAATTAGTAAAAACTCTTTCATATAAAATTATTAGTAGTATGGAGAAGAAAGATTAATAAGGAGCTTTGTATAAGCCAATATGGGAAAGTGAGAGTGAGTTTAAAATGAAGTTCCCAAAAAAGATAAGAACATATTGCCCTAGGTGTAATGAACACACTGAGCATAGCGTTGCAATTTACAAATCAGGAAAAAGAAGAACATTATCTGAAGGCCAAAGAAGATATTTAAGAAAAAATAAAGGTTATGGAAGTAAAAGAAAGCCCGAGCAAAAAAGATTTGCCAAGACGACGAAGAAAGTTAGTTTGCTAATTACATGTAGCAAGTGTGGTTTCAAGAGAACAATATTAGGCATTAGGCTAAAGAAAATAGAATTAGTAGAACCAACAAGGTGAAGCAAATGAAATCGAGCCTCTCAAGAAATAAAATTCTTGTTCCTCAACCAAGAAGCAGGTTCCTTATAGTAGAATGCCCAAATTGTGGCCATAAGCAAATAGTTTTTAGCCATTCTTCTTTTTCAGCAAGATGCTTATCATGCGGAGCCTTACTTATAAAACCAACTGGAGGTAAGGCTCAAATATTAGGAAAAGTTGAAAAAATCTTAAGTTAAATTTGAATATTAATATTTTGAGAGATCTAAACAAATTTTCTAAATTTTATTAGAGCACTTAGAATTATAAATTATAGTATAAAAATTTTATTATTCTGTTTAAATTAGCAAAGTCTTTAAACCCAAGCATTGCACAATAATTTTGGCAAGCCGGGGTAGCTCAGCAGGTAGAGCGCCCGGCTGTTAACCGGGCGGTCGAGGGTTCGAGTCCCTCCCCCGGCGTGGTTATTTAGGGTTCTATGCCTGAGGAAAAATTTCCGTTTATATATAATATGAGGGGCAAGGAGGACATACACGACTACAGAAAGAAGCTGGCATGGGCTCTCGATAAAATAAAGTCCGAGCGGAGGATTCCCGAAGAGGACAGGGTGCTGCTGCTCGAATACCTGGGGAAGCTGGAGAGCAAAGACCTTAACGCCGGCCGCATCGCGAAGTACGCGACAACGCTCTTCAGCATCAGGCTGCACATGGGCGTGAAGTTTAAAGAGGCGAAAAGGGAGGACATCGAAAGCGTCGTGAGGTGGATCAACGAGTCCGACTTCGAGCCCTGGACGAAGTACGACTATAAAAGCATCCTGAAGCGCTTTTACAGGTGGCTCAGGACTGGGGCGCTCGACCTTAGCCAGCCCTTCCCGCCAGAAGTAGCGTGGATAAAGACGAGCCTGAAGCGCAGCGAGATGAAGGAGCCCGAGGTGCTGACCGAAGACGAAGCGCAGGCCATGATAGACAAAGCCCCGAAGCTCAGGGACAAGGCATTCATTGCCGTTTTATATGAGGGGGGCTTTTGCATCGGCGAAATACTGCCGGCAAAGCTGCAGGATCTGCAGTTCGACGAGAACGGCGCCAGGCTCAGGGTTCGCGGAAAAACCGGCGGCAGGACTGTGCGGCTGATCACGAGCGCCCCCCTGCTTTCGCGGTGGGTCGACGAGCACCCGTACAAGGACACCCCGGAGGCGCCAATATGGATCTCGCTCACGAAGAACTTCCAGAAAAAGCTCCAGCCGATGGAGTACCACTACGTCACGCGGATGCTCAAGGAAACAGCAAAGAAAGCCGGCATTAAAAAGCGCATCTACCCGCACATATTCCGCCATTCAGCCGCCACGAGGGACGCGCGCTACTTGACTGAGAGCGAGCTCAAACTGAAGTACGGCTGGGCCGGCGGCTCGGACATGGCAGAAGTCTATGTTCACCTTTCAGGGGCCGACCTTGACAACAAGCTGCTGGCTATCTACGCGGGCAGGTCGGTTGAGACGATCAAGCCGAAGTTCGCGCCGATAATATGCCCGAAGTGCGGGCAGGAGAACACCCCGGGGCAGCGGTACTGCGGGCGGTGCGGCGCGCCCCTGAGCGCGCAGGAGCTGGCAAAGGGCACGGTCGAAATCGAGGAGCTGAAAAAGGAAATCAGCGAATTAAAGGAGCTCCTCAAAGGAGCGCTTCAAGCTTCTCAAGCGCGGAAATGAACTTTTCAAGGTCTTTCTTCTTTATCTTCACCGTTACGTTTTCGTCTTTTTTCTTTTCGCTCATGACATAATAAACCCAAACTTCTAAGGACGCCGGCCGGCGGCGCGCTGAATTAGCGCGCTCCATTTTTTAGCTGTGGAAAGTGCATCAGTGCATCATTTGCTAAAAATTATAATGAAACGCAGCGCGCTGTGATGTGTTTACCTAACTTTTAATTGTGAAAATACTTGGTAAGCACGCGCACAGTCATCGCCTCATCAGAGATCCCGTCCGGCACGAAATATGGTTTGTCGACTGCATTAGATTTACCTGAGATCGAGGTAAGCATTGAGCCAACACCTTCTTCAGTTACACCAGGAGGTGTAGAGGGAATTGGTGAGATACCGGTAGGCGTTGCTGTAGCAGCTGTAACTAGTGCTGTAGAAGATGTTCTAAAGAGAAGGATTAAAAAAGTTCCTATAAGATCAGTAGTCCCGCAGGTAACAGTATTTCATAATAATCTAAGGTTCAGCAAAAAGGCATTTAAGGTTAACAAGCTCAATCGCTAATACCTTTTCTTACCTTTTTTGTGCCAAATTTTGGGATGAGCCATGGTTCAAGCTAAAGAATATCTAAAAATCCAGCAAATCCTTTATTCCGGGGGCTCTGGTCCGTTAACTTCTTTTGCCTTTATCAGCTCTCTATAGTCTTCCTGAAAACGTAAGCAGTTATCTCTCTGTATTTTATCGTCTCAGCTTCTGCTATGATCCACGAGTTGTATAGAATGTAACCAACCATGAAGTATATGACCCTCAGCGTGAAGTTTCTGCTGGTTGTCTTGGTCTCAAACCCATCCTCAACTCTGTAAGACGTTTCAATTTCCCACCTGTACCTGTACTCTTCAGGTATTACAGCAACCATCTCCTGCGGATCATCGAACTTTACGTTGGTAACTAATGGAATGTACTTATCCACGGGCCTGTCATCTTCCTTTGCGTTTCTCTTCTTGGCTATCACCATGTAAACCTTTGAACCCATTTCATATTCGAAAACTGCAGGCATCATCCCATGAATGTAATCATCAATAACCCTCTTTACTCTCTCGTTCCTTACAGCTGGAATTATGAATTTTATGCCCATTTCAGTAAGCAGTTTTATTATCTCTATGGTGAAGAAGCCCCTGTCCATGAGAAGCAAAGATGGCCTTGGAGAATTTTTGAGGAGTTCCCTTACAATTTCTTCCTTTGTGTCCAGCCTGGTTACAGGCAGAGAGTAAAGCGTTAGCCTTTCCCTTTCAACCTTTCCTACAACGCTTATAGTTGCAAAGGTGTGGAACACGTCTGCTCCGCTCTTGTACTTGTTCCTTGTCACGTACATGTCGATCTTGCCGTAGTAAGGCTCCTCTGTGTAGTCTATGGCCATCTTCATTCCATCCCTGGCATGCTTCTTTACAAGCTTCATGTTAGCTTTGTTTAAGGCATTTATGACATTGCTTAGATCAAGGGCCTTGAGCCTCCTTAATACTACATCTGGAGAGGGGACATCCATGTCCTTTGCCAGATCCTTTGAGCCGGATTCGGCAGAGGTGTTGTTCAGGGATACATAGATCAACGACTTTACAATATCTTCATTCATGTACTTTGAGTTCTTTGCTACCTTTATGTCAAGGCTCTCTTTCAAAGCTCTAGAGGAGAGTTTAAATAATTTCCTTACTACATTCCTGTTGGACCTCATTGGTTTGTACATATTAGTTCACTAAACTGTTCAAGCCGATGAGGTCCACTTAAATTTATCTAAAAGAGCGAAATGCTATACCTGCGGAACTACTGTGAATTCAGAAATATATTAATATATGTAAATGTGTATCTTGCTGGGGGGTACATATGAGTAAGTCCGAGTATGCGGCTTCTCTGGACAGATTGATCGAACAGGATATATGCACACCTTTGGATATCCGGAAGGCCAAGGTTGAGGCTGAAAAGTTAGCGTCTCCTGAGCAAACCGCGAAGATCAGACATGCAGAGAGATTCTTGGGAGCGCTAGGGGACTCCAACAGAATCAAGATTCTTCTACTTCTGTCAAAGCGTGAGATGTGTGTCTGTGAGCTCGAATCGGTCCTTGGGATGACCCAGCCGACAGCATCGCATCACCTGGGTATTCTGGAACTTGCAGGGCTGGTTGAAAGGCGGAAAAAGGGAAGGTGGGTCTTTTACAAGGCTCTGGACTCGACCGCCCTTGAGCTGTTAAGAAAGCTGGTCACATAGCTGAGGTGATGGCTTTGGCAGCTCTTAGGGTCGGCCGTCTTGGTTTCCTCAACAGATTCCTGACTGTGTGGATATTGCTGGCAATGGCAATCGGAGTCGGATTAGGCTATGCCTTTCCCGATATTTCCAGTAGTCTGAGCTCACTGAGCATCGGAACCACGTCAATACCGATAGCGCTGGGGCTCATCTGGATGATGTATCCTCCCTTAGCCCGTGTAAGGTATGAGGAACTTCGGAAGGTGGTCGGCGCGAAAGGCTCCGGCAAGATGCTTTTAAGCTCACTCGTTTTGAACTGGCTTCTGGGCCCCCTCCTGATGTTTATCCTCGCATGGGTCTTTCTGGGGAATTCGCCTGACCTGAGAGATGGGCTGATAATCATAGGCCTGGCCAGATGCATAGCCATGGTGATAGTGTGGAACAACCTTGCCGATGGCGACGGCGAGTGGGCAGCGATTCTTGTAGCCCTCAATTCTGTGTTCCAGGTCCTTTTCTACAGCATTCTGGCATACTTCTACCTGACTTTAGCCAGTTCTTGGGTATCCGGCCACGGAATCGTGGTCAATATCTCTCTGTCCGCCGTGGCCGAATCTGTAGCGATATACCTCGGGATTCCATTTCTTGGGGGCGTAGTCACAAGGCTCTTCTTCCTGAAACGCAGGGGACGTGAATGGTATGAGAAGAAATTTGTTCCGAAGCTGGCTCCGACTTCCCTTCTGGCGCTTTTGTTCACGATAGTGGTTATGTTTTCACTGAAGGGAAGGTATATCGTCAGTCTGCCTCTTGAAGTTGTTTCAGTCGCTATCCCGCTAGTGGTTTACTTTGCGATAATGTTCTTCGCCTCGTTTGGGGTTGGTCTTTACTTGAAGTTGGATTACCCAAGAACCACCACGCTGGCATTTACCGCAGCCAGCAACAACTTCGAGCTGGCCATAGCAGTTGCGGTGGCGGTTTTCGGTCTTGCTTCTCAGGAAGCCTTCGCGGCCGTTATCGGCCCATTGATTGAAGTGCCTGTGATGATTGGCCTGGTAAACGTGGCCTTATGGCTTCGGAAGAAGTATTTTGCGAATCAGACTGAATCGTACGGTAAGATAGCCCACCTTAGCAGACAGGATTCCAAGAGCGATCCTTCGTCGCGCGCTTCTGGTGAGACCTGAATGGAAAAAGAAAATGCTACTAAAATGAAGGTCCTTTTTGTGTGTGTGGAGAATGCGGGCCGAAGCCAGATGGCGGAAGCGTTCGCAAGAAGAAAGGGGCTACAAGTGCAGGAACCCTGCCGGCAAAAAGGGTGAATCCTACTGTAGTTCAAGCCATGGCTGAGAGGGCTTCAACCTGAAATTCAATAAGCCCAAGATGCTCACACTGGAAATGATAAACGAAGCAGACCTTGTCATTATCATGGGTTGTGCTGTCGACAGGGTCTGCCCCAGGCCTATGCTTACTAGAATGCAGAAAAAAGTTGTCGACTGGAATCTGGAAGCTGACGAGTGAAAGGTTGCTGACTAGGTATGAACCAATTTTGTTCACGATATCGATCTTCTCGTTTGTCAAATGCTCATATTCCTTCTGAATCCTTGCCAGAAGCACCTTGTACCTTTTTGACCCCCTCTTCTTTCTGCTCAATTTTCTCTGCAACTCCTTCAGTTTTTCCGAGGGCGGTATCTGGTACTCAACCTTTACGCTGTTTGATAACGTTATTTGAGTCTTGATGCCAAGGTCCATGCCGATGTGCATTCCATTTAGTTTCTTTGTTTCATTTGGAACAAATGTGGTTATGTGAATGTAATAATCACCGTGCCTGTTAATCAGCTGCGCATTGGCTATTTCTGCATCCTGCGGAATTTGGTCAAGCCAATTTACCTTCAGAATCTCAATGTTCTGAACTCTAATATGCAAGTTGTCAATAATTTTGTACGTTATGCCGTACTGCTTTAGCTGAATGGTTTTCACATGTTTCCTGAACTTTAATTTGCCAACCTTCTTGCCATTCTTCTTGGCTTTGCTCAGGTTTAATATGTCCATCTTTATCACGTCAATTATACTTTGCCTCATTTGGCTAGATAGAACCGTGATGTTTCTTGTCTCAAATCTGTCAATTACCTTGACCTGAACTTTTCTGGTCATGTAATTTGCGTTAAATGGTCCCTGAGCAATCACATCATTAGTGAACCATTTTGCTTCGATGAAAACTCTCCTGAGTTTTTCAAGGGTGACCGCATCAAGGTGGTTCTTCAGCATCTTGACCTCTTAACGGCCATCCCCTCGTGCCTTTCCCTTGTTTTCTTTCTTGTTTCTGCAATTCTCTCGTTTTTGCTCAGGGATAGCATTACATAATTTATGAGAATATAATCTTATAAGCATAACTGTGATCCATCGCTTAAAAGCGATGACTTTATAATTCAGTAATTAGCCTAAAAGGCAGCCAACAATAACTAAAGACATACAATATGAATTGGAAATACTTATATCAGAAAGTACGTTAGTAACCGTAATTTATGTCTAATATAATGATTGGTGGTTGAATTGAGCAATAAGAAAGTAAGAAAAGCAATGCAATCCATGTGCATCCTTCACTTGTTTTTATGTTTGCCCTTCACCAGAAATTAACCTACGTGGAGGAAAATGATGTAACTTCTTTATCATTTGATCAGGAGAGGTTAAATGAGCTGTACAATGTAGAACTGCACGTTCTTGGGGAAGGCTTCATTAAAGCAGACAGGCTAAAAAGGCGCCCAATATCAAAATTTATGCTTGCTGCACCTGACAGTAATGACTCATATTCTGCGGAAATTTATCTTGTGACGCACAGGGAAGGCGTTGAAATAATTGAAGTTTGGATAGAAATGCCGGAACAGGAATTTGATCCCAAAAGGTTGCTGGGTTTGTTAAAACCTGATTCTGAAAAAGGTTTGATTAAGGAAATCCAGCGCTCTCTTGCTTACTTGGATGATGAACAGCCTCTTTTTACTTTTATTGGAATCTTCGAGTCAGATATCAATATTGATGAATTTATAAACCTGCACAGCGCGGATATTGTGAACCTCCTGTATCTTAATTCATCACTGGTGCCCTTCAAAAGCTCCTTTGTAGACAGTGAAATAGACAGAAATTTTTGCATCAGGGAGGGTGGCGCATCGTACATGTCAGGATTCACTGCACTTAATATCATGTTTATGAATACAAAGGAAAATGACAGCGATTATACGCAGTTACAGGGTAGGTGCGCCTTGCCATTTATTATAACCATAGAAATACTATTGCTTGAAAGAGAAATCCTGAGAAAATATTATAGAAAGCTGGTTACAGGCTCACTTTCCATAAATGGGCTCATTGGTTTAAAACAAGAAATACTTAACGGGTTAGAGGAATATTATGGCATCATTGCAAAGGCGACACAGTTTAGTGAGCCCTTGATGGAATTCGGCCAAAGGATTCTCGGAATCAACGACTTGTATGATTCAATAATTGACAGGCTGGACGTTGTTATTTTTGACATAACAACTAATTATTCCAGGAATTCCAATACGTTGAGCTTCTGGCTAACCGTTCTTTTCGGTTCTTTGGACACAGGCCTTCTAACTAAAAGTATTGTGTCCATTTACTATTCCCATAACATACCTACAATAATTGCATGGACAGCATTTGTTACGGTACTGACTTCGCTGATAATATTTGCGTTGCTTTATAGAAAAATAAAATGATATTTGACATTTTGCAGCTACGATCCTTTTGAGATAGTCGTAGATTTATTTTACTGAATTATAAAGCCACATCTTTTATGGTTAAAGTTCTCAAATGCTGACAAAAACAGGAAAGGGACAACTATGGCATGTTAGGATTGCCCAAAGGCTTTCAGGTCCAGCCTAGGAAGAACAACTCTGGCTTTTATGCTCTTAAAGTTCTTTGCGATTAACAGTTACCAAGGAAAGAACTAACAGGACAAATACGGCAGGCACCATGTATAGGAGAAGCAACCGGAATCCTATAAGTTGCAGAACAGAGCCTCCAATCAGGGGCATTACTATTTGCATAAGCATCATTGTAGATGTGAAATAACTGTTGGCCCTGTTCCTTTCATCCATCGGGAATGACCTGTTTATTGAAAACATGGCAATTGGCATGCCCAAACCATGAGGCACTCCCAGAATTACAAAAGCCACTGAGTAGACAATTATGTTACTGGCAAAGAATATTAAGGTTAGCCCCAGAATGGAGATGCCCATCATTAAAAGCACATATGGCAAAAGTCTTCCCACTTTGTGCATAGAAAAAAGTAATCTTGTTACAAAAGAACCTGTGAAAAAGAGCGCAAACAAAAGAGTTATGACAGAATATGAGGCATCATAGCTGCTCTTTGCAAATATGCCACCAAAGGAGAGGAGCATCGCTGTTGACATGCTGTACACCAAAAAAGTGTAGATCCCAACTTTAAACCCTGCTTTTGACCACACTGATATCCTCTTTCTTACCACCGACTCTTCAGGATATTTTATAAAAGGCGAAAGTGCGGCCGATATAACACCCAAAGGCACAAAAAACAAAAATGATGTTCTTAAGGGATAATGCGCAAGAACTAGCGATTGCAATGCAGGCCCTGCAATCAGGCTTATGGCCAGGGCAAGTGTATAGGTTCCCAGAATTCTTTCCCTGACATTTTTATCCTCAAAAAGCCCCGCCGAAGTCATAATGTTAGGAAACATGAAACCGTAAGCGAGGCCACTCAATATCGAGTAAAGTATTATTGAAAATCCATTTGAAAAGGAAAATAAAAGAAGGCTTATTGTGTATATAACACTAAAAATCATAAATAAATACCTGCGATAATGGGCCCTGATCCTGCTGTTTAAAATTGTAGCAATGAAAGCTGCTGCTGACATGACTGCAACAAGGATCCCAACATCAAATTGTGTATATGACAGATCATATTTGGCAAGAAGGGGAATGCCCGTCTGCAGAATGTTGTTGCTTGCCCTTACCGCAAACGTAAGGGCAACAATGATGCTGATTGTCTGTATCATCTGTATATTTAGTATTATTTTTGATTTTTCCGTTTTTGCACCTGACATTTTTGTATCCATTTTGCCATAAGCCCTTTTAGAATGTGATTGCTTCAAACCCTTCAGTTATGCTCCTGCTGATGTATTCCCCAACGGGAATCAGCTCAAGGTCCTGGAAAAGTTTTGATTCAAGGCCATACTTCTTTGCTGAATTTATGCATGCCTTCAGTTTTACGATGGAACTGCATTCCCTGCGCAATTGGTCATTGCCTGCCATGGCCCTTTCGCTTGGGCCCCAGAATACCGCCCTTATCCCGTTTCCAAGTTGTATCTGATTTTTAGCAAAGCTCAGGGGCATCCTTATCCTTTCTTCATCTTCGTTCATTATTATCAGCAGCATCTTAGCCATGGTTCATGCACCCTTTACTGGTACATCCTTTGCTGGCCTGAGAGCTAGTTCCCATATGAAGAACGCCGCTGTTATTGCCGCGAATATCCACAGCGTGGTGGTGAAGCCCATTACTGATGCCATGTAGCCAACCAGCGGCATCAGGACCGACATGATCATCATTGATGAACTGAAAAATGATGTTGATGTCCCGATTTCCTCAGGCTTGAAAGTCGTGTTAGCTATCTGCAGTCCCAGGGTCCATGCTATCCCATCAGGTATTCCCGCTATCAGAAAGGCTATGACAAAGAATGCCACTGAAACTGAGCTCAGGGCAAGGAATATTGCTGACAGAAGGGCTATCGTGACTGCAAATACCATGTACGGCCTCCTGTTCTGTATCGGTGACTTTAGCCTTATTATGAACCTAGTAACTACATCGCCCACGAACATTGCGGCGAACAGGTAGAAGACTGTGGAAGCTGAAAGGCCAAGGACACTGCCGTAGATGACACCGTACGAGAAGATTATGAAGAACGGGATCGTGTACGCGAATGCCGCTATTACTGCCCAGTTGAACTGCCTGTTCCTGAACAGGGATGAAATGCTCGTGCTGCCCGTGTGCCCCTTTGCCTCCATGTATTTCAGTGAATATCTTCCCCTAAGCAGGTACACAAACGGTATTGCTGCAAACGCCATTACTGAGAATATCAGGAATATTTTCTTGATGCCCAGGCCGAGTATGTAGCCGGTTACAAATGGAGCTATTATGAGCGCAAGCGAAACCCAGAACGAGAATGCCGCCTGCTCAACCTGCCTCTTTGACTGTTCCATGGAAGCCATACCGGCCATTGTCATAAACGAATCCATGACCAGGCCAGTTATGAAGCCATCCACGATCATCAGTGAGTAAACTTCAAGGAACCCGTGCGCAACTGTGTACAGCGGCATTGTTATGCCAAGCAGTGCAAGTGAAATCATCTCCACAAACCTCAGCTGGCTCGGCTTGAAGCTCCTCATCAGGAATGCGGCAACGGCGAACATGACCGTAAACAGCGCAAATCCGATGCCAACTTCAAACTTATTCATGCCAAACGCCAGCCCCAGCGAGCCGATGGATGTCTGGTAGAACTGCAGCAGGAACCTGCCAAGAAATGCAGCCACTATGATTAACCATTCAGCGCCGCTTATCACGCCAAAATCCAATCCAACCTTTTTCCAGTTTGCTGTAATGGTTGACCCCTTGGTAAATGAGGTATTTTGAGATATTTAAAGATATCAGCTGACTATTCAGTCAATACTGACCAACCGATAAGTAAATATAGCTGCATGTTAATAGTTTGTCCATGGACAAGGAAGAGGCAATACTGGATGCCGCTATAAAGGTATTTTCCAGGGACGGCTACCAGGGAGCAACCATCGACAGAATAGCAAAGAGGGCAAGGGTAAGCAAGGGGGCTGTATTCTTCTATTATAAGAGCAAGGACGAGCTTGTGAAGAGGGCAGCACTCAGGTCTGTTCCAGTCGAGGAAATTTCCAGTGTAAACAGGAGGAGCCATGACAGCGCCAGGGACCTTTTGACCGATTTCGGCATATCGTTTTTAAGAAAATATGAGAAACCTGAGTTGAGAAACCTTCTGCTGATGACCATGTCGGCCAGGGAAAGGTACAGGCAGATTGACCTTGCGCTGAGAACCGTTTGCTTCCAAGAGATGGATAAGATGTTCTCAAAGGTTGAAGAATTTGCCGACACAGCAATACCTGTTTCCATCAGGAGGGCGTTTTTCGGCTCCCTTCTCTGCTATGTGGTGTGGTGGAATGACAATAAAATGAATCCTGAAGAATACGTGAAAACGCTTACTGACGGGATTCTCTATACAATCATGAAAAAAGTCTAACTGGAAAATTAGGTGTATATCTTTATTGCAAAGCTCCAGCTAAATTGCAGTGAAAGCAAACCCAAAAACAGGCATCAAACATGGATTTTATTGCACTAAACTCTGAAATCTTCCGTTTCAAAACTGCGCCTAGTTATTTTATTTGATTCATCAATATTCATCTGAAACTCCAGTTCCAGAAAACCGTTGTTTGACCTCATGTCAATTACCCGAACTTCCTTATATGCCGAAAGCAGCCCTCTCATAACCTCTCTTACAAATTCAGTGATTTCCCTTGATCTGCCAACACCAACCGCCCTTAAAGTATATACCGCCTTTTCTCCGTTAACCGATGCCGGTTCCAGCTCAAGCCTTTTTAACGGGAAGACCTGCACGAACACATCTTTGCTCTCCAAAATAAGTTCTATCATTGATTTATAAAATGCAGAAAAGTAATTGCCAAGCTCTTCCCCTTCCTTGAATGCAATTTGCATGAGCTGATCCCTGTCATTTAGGTAGAGCATTTTTACAATTAATTCCATCATATCCCCAGGAACCGGCACTACATCAAGGTCTTTCATCATCTTCATAATTTTTATCGTATAAGGCACTCATTCACATCTACTTTTTCATCAATGAGGTCCAGCCCGATTTTGATTATCTCATTGGTAAGGGCATAAATTGGTTTATTCTTGATTTCAGCTGCACCTGCAAGCCGTTGGGCCAGCTGCTTATCAACTGCTATGTTAGACCTTGGCACATTATCTTCTTTTTTATTCTTATTTATAATATTTGTTAACATTTTTCTGGAATTTCAATAATCGATCTAGGTTATGGTTTCCGTTAACCATGTTAACGTACGCCTTCAGGAGTTATCATCTGTCTGATGCTTAAACTCCTTGGATATAACCCTCTATCCCGTCCGCGAACGCTTCAGGGATTGCCTTTTTTATCGTATTATATGCAGCATTGAGGTCAGCATGTATGAGTGTGCCGTTATGTGATTGAAATATGCCCCTCTTTATGCACCTGCCCATGTATGTGTCATGCTGCTCAATGCTTTCACTGTCTAGGAAAGAGCATTTGCTGGTGTAGCTTTCGTCCAGCATTACCACGTCAATTCCCGCTTCCTGCCCCTTTATCTGGTTGATCAGCGTGTTGAAAGGCGTCTGAACGAAGTTCTGGTTGTTTGTTCGCCCAAGGTCTGCTTCCATCCCTGGTTGTGACCAATTACAATAGCATCGATATTTTTAGTTAAAGCATAGCTGATTATCGCCTTGCTCAGCTTGCGCATAATGTCCTTTATTTTCCTGTTTCTGTTTGCAAAGAGTTTCTTCTCTTTCTTTGTGAGCTTCCTGCCCACTCGCTTACCGCCTTCAGCCTCGCGCTATTGGACAATGATACGATGCTCCACACAGAACTGTATTTATCCACCAATGACCTGTCGACAAGCCCCCATCAACCGGTTCAAATCCATAGGTAATTATTGATTCCCTTGCCCCAAATATGCTTTCAAAAAGGTTGTCAGTCAAATAGGGCGCAATCGGGTGCAGCATCGTATCAAGCGCCCTGAGCAGCTTTCCCAGCGTCCAGTAAATTCCGTTTATCCTTTCGCTCATTTCAGGTGAATCGTCCCACAGTTCGTTCCTTATTACCGGCACATACTTCTGGCTGACTTCATCTATCAGAAATCTGTCCAGTAACCTTATCATTTCATTTGTTTTTCTCTTTTCATAAAACTCCATGTAACTTTTGGCAACTTCGCTGAGTTCACTGACTATCCATCTTTCCTTTTCAGAAATTTTGCCCCTATTTCCCTCAGACCAGCTGTAGTTATCATACTTTGCGTTTATTGAATAATATATGTGCAGGTTGTTTAGTGTGTTCAGTATCTGGTAAGGCCTTTCCATCATTTCCTTTCTGTCAAAATTAAGCGTATCTATGGGGCTTGCCTTCCACATCAAGTACAGCCTCACCAGGTCCGCCGGGTACCTGCTTAGAATGTCCTTAGCGTATACCACGTTGCCCTTGCTCTTGCTCATTTTCTCCCCCTTTTCGTCAACCACATGGCCAGTAAAGAGGAATGATTTGTATGGAGATTTGCCGTTCAGCAGCACCCCCTCGATAAGAAGAGTATATGCCCATCCCCTGGTCTGGTCTATCGCTTCCGTCAGGAACTCTGCAGGCACGATTTTGCTGTACTCTACTCTGCTCAGCGAAGCATATGGCGCGGCCCCGCTGTTGTGCCACGTATCCAGAACAAACGGCTCCCTGTACGCGCTTCCCCGGCGCTCTTTATTTTAATTAAAAATTAGAAAAACGAAATTAAATATTCAGAAAATTATTTTCATATAAGAAGAATCTATTTATTCTTGGATATTAATATACTAATAGGATTAAAAATGACACAGGAAAATATGGAAGATTTGGGAAAAGAGCTCTCAAAGTTACTAATTTTAAGAGCGAAAAAATTAGAAGACTCGCTTAAAGAAATTGTTATAGAAGTAAAGTCGGAAAATATTAATGAATTACTAAGGAATAATAAATTAGCATTTTTATATTTTACAGCTGAATGGTGTGGACCTTGTATAACATTCCTGCAAACATTTAAAGAGGTTGCTTCTCAGCATATTAGTCCCGGAGTTTTATATGGTAAAGTTGATGTAGATTCCAGTTATTCTATTGCAGATAAATATAAAGTAAAGCATATACCATCAATTATTATAATAATAAATAATGAAGTCGTAGACTCTATAGTAGGACAAACAAGCAAAGAAAAACTGGAAGAAAAAATATCTTCATACATTAAATCAATATGAGTTCTCTTCAAATAAACAGTTCTTAGTAAAGTATCTCATAATTTTCACAATTGACTATGATTATTTTCGATTTGATAAAAAATCGGTAATGTGAAAAACCATTTTCATTTGATTAGAGAGTTATAATAGATTTCTCTAAATATATTCGCAGAACATAAAAGGATCAGATACACTGATTTTATAGGTTTATTTATAATTAACCAAAATAAATATAGCTTTATTATTTTAAGCTCTAACAATTCAATATCTTAGCATAATACAGCAAGAAAGTCAAAGATTTTAAATAACTTTTAAATAATTTAAATAGCGGGGTAGAATTATGTATGAGAACAAAGAACCTAGGATATATATGGCAAATTTAGAAGAAATCATGAGTGGAGAAGCAACTGATATTTACTTCAAAAGAACTAAAGAAGTTTTAGAAAAAGCTGGACTAACTGATGTAAAGGTCAGAATGGAAGTCCATCTTTATGGTAAACCCCCAGAAGGAAGAGACTGGGCAGTTTATGCAGGCCTAGAAGAGGCTATAGCTCTTCTAAAAGACAAACCTTTTACATTATATTCTGTACCTGAAGGTACTATATTTACTAGAAAGATGCCTTTAATGATAGTAGAGGGCAAATACATAGATTTTGTATTGCTTGAGGCTCCTCTTTTAGGACTTTTAAGATTTTCTTCTAGTATTGCAACAAAAGCAGCTAGCCTAAAAAAAGTAATCGGGGACAAACTTTTACTGTTTTTTGGTATAAGAGCTCTCCATCCAGCTGTTTTCCCAGCCGCTGATAGAGCAGCCTATATTGGAGGTGCGGATTCAATAAGTGGTGTTTTGTCAGAAAAATATCTTGGCTTAAAGCCCCAAGGCACAATGCCGCATGCCTTAATTCTAGTTTTTGGAGATCAAAAAGAAGCATGGAAGTGGTTTGCAAAGGTATATGAAGGGAAAATAAATCTTGTTGCATTAACAGATACATTGGATGATGAAAGAAAAGAGGCACTAATGGCGGCACAATTATTGGGTGATAAACTTTGGGGAATAAGGTTAGATACTCCAGCTAGCAGAAGAGGTAACATGAGAGATATAGTTGAAGAAATAAGATGGACCTTAGATCTCAATGGCTTCAAGCATGTAAAGATAATTGTCAGTGGAGGTTTAGATGAAAGTAGCATTGCCAATCTTAGAGATATAGTTGATGGATTCGGAGTAGGAACTTCTATAGCCATGGCCCCAAGCGTTGATCTTAGCATGGATATAGTCGAAATAGATAGAGGAAAGGGCTGGGAGCCTTATACAAAAAGAGGGAAACTTCCAGGAGCTAAAAAAGTATATTCTTGTAAACCGCTTGAATATTACATCAAATACTGGAATGACAATGAGCTTCCAAACTGTATTAATAAAGAAGATAAGCCGATAAATTTAATGAAAAAGTATATAGATAATGGGAAACTTGTAGAAACTTTACCATCATTGAATGAAATTAGAAAATATGTTTTATCACAACTTCCTTACACAACCTAGGGGAATTTATTTGAAATATGAAGCAATGCAGGAACAAAACAAATCACAAAGATTAGAAGCTATAAGAATTTCTACATCTAGGACAATAATTTATTTTATATCTATTTTAATAAACCTCATAGCCACAATAGTTTTGGCCAGAAAGCTAATCCCAACAGATTATGCTATCTATCAATTGGCAACGAAAAGAATAATTTCTTACGCTACAATACCTTTGAGCTTATTTTCTCTATGGATATACAGATACATTGTAGAAAATCAAAGCGGAGCATACATTTCAAGCGTAGTATTTGCGTTTATTCAATGGATTTTTACATTAATAGTTGGAATCGTATTCCTTGTATTTTATTCAAAGATTAGTCTATTAACGCTAATCATAGCAGCCTTATCAATATCATTTCAATCTTTTTACTATGTCATAAGAACAGCTATAGATGCAGCAAGGCCTGTGAGGCTTTCTCTCTTAGAATTATTTTATAGATCATTGTACAGTACTCTTATCTTTATAACGCTATATCTTATATCAAATTCTTTATTACTTGCCTTTTTATCAACTTTAGTATCATTTATTATTAGTTCTATAATAGGTTTATATTGGATTAAAGAAAGAATATCAAAAGACAATACAAAAAACATAAAAAATACACTTAAAGAATGGACAATCGGATCTCACGCAACAGCTTTAGGAGTTGGATTTGGATTAATACCTTCTTTAGACGCTATGATTGCATACCCCCTTGTAGGATCATTAATCGTAGCGGCATTTTTTGTTTCTTCTTCTGTATCTACATTATTGAGAGATTCGACAAATGTTGGCCTTAGATATTTACATTCATATGTTCTAAGAACAGGAGATTTTAAAACTGCTATCAGAAATTTAGAGATCTCGTTAACCTTGGTTTTACCACTATTGGTTTATGGTATTATGTATCCTAAATATGTAATATACATATATAATCCTATTTACTCTTGGGCATCAATAGCAGTTTCGCTTTTCTTAATAACTGCCATTATTGAAATAATTAACAATGGCGTATCACAAATAGCTTCAGGAAGTATAAGGGAAAGTGGAATAAAGGCAGCCAAAGGCTTTACAAAGATGAACCTGCTTGGCGCATTGCCATCAATTGTTTATATTGGCCTACTATCTTTCGCATTTATATTATTTAGAAAAATGGGTCTCCAGGATCTTTTATTAATATGGGGTTTAGTATATTTCATAAGATATTTATTATCAGTAATAATAACTTCCTGGTATTTTATACCAAAAAATATTAACAAAAGTATTATAATACAATTAACTCCAAAATTATTATTATATATATTAATATCATCAATTTTATCTTACGCAATAAGGCCTATGGGGGCCCCTTCAGGCAGACTTTTAATTGATATAAAATACTTAGCTATTCCCGGTTTGATACAAGCTCTGATATTTTATTTAATAGTATTTTTAATTGATAAAGGAATAAGAAGAAACATAATTAATTTTTTAAATAAATTTTTGAGGAAACTATATTAATAACATCTATCCCTAAATGGTAAGATAGTTTTTATGATCTCTTTCCCGCTTTGAAAAGCAGCAGAGTGTTGTTAAGGTATTGATGGCTATTCTCTTAATGAAGCTACCTTAATTCCTCCTATGTGGGAGTAAAGTTACATTAACTTCTTATAAATAAAGTTGAACCTAAGTATATATGCATTTAACTTTTTTTAATTTAGTAATGATATAGATGTTTTCTAACTTTTCGTGAAGCATATCTTATTTAATTGTTTGCATTATCTAATATTTTTACAACAAACCTTAAGACAGCTACTTCCTTAAAGAGCAAGGTTTACCGTTTATTTTATTATAGCCTAAAAATTATCTTTACGATCTTGTACCTTCTTTTTTAATTTATCTGGCATAGATACATCTTCTTGCCTTAAACTTGTAGGTTCTTCTATTCTCATGCCAACCTTATCTTCTATAGTAATGTAATGGACTCTTAAATCATGAGGGGTTTGTCTCATTTTCTCAACAAGGACATATCTTCTTAGTTCTCCATTAATTATTCTCCTTCCAAACCTAATAATTCCATCAGCTACATGCTCTACTCCCCATCCAAACGCACTCGAAGTAGTTATTGCATACTGGCTTGTTAATAATGCAGTAAAATCCCACTTATATAGAACTCTTTTTATATTATAACTATAAACTCTTGCCATTGCTGGCTTATCTAGCCAAAATGTTGACATACTATCTATTACAAGCCTTGCCCTACCATAACCTAATTTTCTTTTTGCATCTATTATTTTCTTAACGAGTTCATCCACATCAGTTTCTGTAAGCGTCCACTCATCATTAGTTGACTTCATAAGGGCATCTATAATTATCATTTTGCTATTGTCAACAGCTTCATCCAAATTCATTCCGAACATTTTCGCTTGCCTAATTATGCTTTCTCTGCTTTCTTCTGTAGTAACGTATATTATTTTATCATTTTCTTTTATCCCTTGCCACGCATAATGTATTCCAAAAATAGTTTTTCCAGTTCCTGGTTCTCCAACTACAGCTACAAAGAAACCTCTTGGTATACCTCCAGAAACTAATTTATCGAAACCTATTACTCCTGTTGCAAGCCTTTCAATTTTAACTAAGCTCATTTTAATCGCCTTTACAATTATAAAATTCTCAAAAAACAGTTAAATTTATTTATAAAATTGTCTATTAATTTATTTTAAGCAAGTAAAACATACACTTTAATTCGATAAAATATATATAGAATCATAGCATATATAAAACGGAGCTATACTGTATTTTAATATAAGAAAAAGTTATAGAGTTTACCCACAATCTTAATTACTTGGATCTAAAAATTCCGATGAACTTTATAGTCCTTTAATAAAAAACCTTCTATATGAGAACTATACATTACTTTCTTTATTGATAAATTCTTTGTTACTTTAACATCTATTTATGTTAAAAATTTGAATCAATTTATTTTTAAAACTCTTCTTGTCTTCTAAATATATTTCCTAACCTAGGTAATTCTATAACCCCTATTTCTCTATCAACTATAATTGGTACAATATTTTCTATATCACCTAATTCCCTTGATATTGGAGATAAGTACGAGTTTTTATCCAAATTAACTACTGTACCTGTTTGATATAAACCTATAGGAGGTAATACTAATGCTATAGACCCATTCTTTAGAGGCATCTTCAATAATGCTTGTAACCTTATTTTACTACCAGATAAATTGATTTCTACGCTTGGATGTTCATGACCCATTATAATAATTTGATATTTGTCTATATTATCAATAATTTTATGGCCATGAGTTACAGCTAATCCTTCACCTAAATCTAAGTAATTTTCTTCAACTTGTATACCTAGATCCTTTAGTAAATTTGATACATACGTATCATGATTTCCTTTAACCAATATAATTTCTTTAATATTTAATTTAGCTATACTGCTCATAAATTCCAGTATTTCTGCTCTTTCTTGCCTTGTAAGCTTTTCAAATACATGCTTTAAGTCCCCTGCTATTACAATTTTTTTAAAATTATATTTATTTATTTCATTTATAATAGTTTTTGCCCTTTTCAATTGGAGTTTAGGTAAATAAACGCCTTGAGACGCCATCGCTTCTTCATACCCAAGATGTATATCACTAATTATAGCTATGCTTTCTTTTTCATACGCTAAGACTGGCAACCTATTTAATATTTTAAGTTTTTCATTGAATATCATTTTTACCCATGTAAATTGCTTTTCAAAAGTTTATAAGTTCACTTTATAAAGATCAAACCATTTTATATAGATTTAGACTTATAATATTTACTCATCAAACAAAACATGTTAAAAAATTCAAAATATATACTACAAACGTTTTTTAATTAAATTCTTAACTTTAAAATGCTGAGGGGATTAAAATGGGAGATAAAACAAAATCCATAGATAATAGTTATGCCGATGAATATGGTTCAATTATTCCTCCTATATATTTAGGTTCTGTTTATAGATATATAGATGAAGAGTTATCTAAAAA
Organism: Caldisphaera sp.; assembly: GCF_049974385.1. Lineage (NCBI taxonomy): Archaea > Thermoproteati > Thermoproteota > Thermoprotei > Acidilobales > Acidilobaceae > Caldisphaera > Caldisphaera sp. Next base: position 35,049 of record NZ_JBMFIW010000012.1, read on the forward strand.
AAGTGATAGAAATATAGTAATAAAATACTACAGAGAAGAAAATCCATCTTTAAGAGTTCTTGAAAAAGTTATTGCTTCTTTAGAAGAAGCTGAAGACGCATTAGTTTTTAGTAGCGGTATGGCCGCTATTTCAACCGTAGGAATGAATTTTTTAAATAAGGGATCAAAAGTATTGCTTTTAAAGGAAATGTACGGATCTACAATACAATTTTTTGAAAATCTTTCGGATAAGTATGGGATCACACTAAAAAAGGTTTATCCTGATCATGAAAATATTATTAACGAAATAGAACGCAATAACTATGATTTAATACTAATAGAATCTATAACAAACCCAACTCTAAAAGTTTTAGATATTTCTGAAATCGGAAAGATTATAAGAAAAATAAACTCAAATATAGTAATTGATAATACATTTGCTTCTCCCATATTATTAAAACCGTCTAAATTTAGCTTCAATTTAATATTAAACAGTACAACAAAATATATATCTGGCCATAATGATAGTATGGGAGGCTCTATATCAGGAAAATCCCGTTTAATTAATGATTTATGGGAATGGAGAAGACTATTAGGAAATATGCAACAACCATTTGAGGCTTATTTAACTTTACGTGGAATAAAAACCTTACCTGTAAGGATTAAACAACAATCAGAAAATGCACAAGCTATATCTGAATTCTTACAAGATAACAGTAAAATTTTAAGGGTTTTATATCCAGGATTAAAAGATAATCCCTACAATAGCATAGCCAAAAGGCTTTTTGAAAAACCTTATTTTGGAGGAGTTTTATCATTTGAAATTAAGGGCAATATGAACGAAACCAAAGATTTTATAAAAAATCTGAAGTTAATAAAACCTTCACCAAGTTTAGGCGGAACTGAAAGCCTCATTACCTTGCCCTCAATAACAGCCTCAAGATATATTAGTGATAATGACAAAAAGGAGCTAGGTATTTCGGAAAAATTAATTAGGTTATCTGTAGGGTTAGAAGATGTTGATGATCTAATAAATGACCTAAGTCAAGCATTAAGTAAAATATGAAATCTATAAAACGAAATTTATCAATGTAAAAGCTATCAAAATTTTTTAATTAATAATTGCATAATTTTTCTAAAATTAAAAAAATTAAAGTTATACAAATTAATTTTAAATCTCCTTTTGGAATTTTAAATTTATAAATTGTATAAAATTAACAAAAATATTTGTATTTTTAATTTAATAATTACAAAAATATTAATTACTTGAAATCAATTTTTATATTTTGTTCTTTATGTCTAGTTTCTTTTATATCATCAGTGTTAATCAATACAATAGATTTTGTATTATACTTAAGTTTAGATTTAGAAAGCTCATCTATTTTACTTTTAGAACCTATTACAGCTACTATTCCTTCTACATGAGCTTGTCTTGTTATTGCTAAATCTAGCATTGAGCTTAATAGAGCTGTTTTATTTCCATCAATCATTATAATTATTATTTTACTTTTTCTTGCCACGCATTCTCTAGGCAATAGAAGAACATCAAAAAATTCTGATGTTAACTTATAGTTTTTAGATATTATGTGTTTAGAGTAAGGGCTATGAGATGCTGCACATAACTTAGCATGAAATAATGACGAGAATGTAGCTCCCAACGCTGCTGCATAACTATCTGGAGCTGTAACAACTACATTAATCTTTTCATCTTTTAAATCATCTAACGCTCTTAGGCCAGCCAATGTCATAATTCCTGGATTACTTAAAAGAGACCAAAGTTCCTCATTCTCTATGTAATATTTAGCTAAAATGTCATCTATTATATGAGTTGAACGTATCTTATTTAAGATTTTCTCTGCAGTTGTTCTTTCTGGCACTGTTCTTAGCGTTACATACCTCCATAATATCTGAGCAGGTACATTTAACCTTTCTTCTAATTCTTTAAAAGAATAAAAATATTTTAGAGCACCAAGTAACCTAAAGACCATTAATTTAACATTCTTTGATGTATCTGCTATTTCAAAAAGATTATTTTTATTCTCATTCTGAATATGCCAATTATCTTGGTTCTCAGACATAGTTTAAACGCTCTCTATTCTTCCGCTAATTATTATCATAGCAGTGCTTTTATATATTTATATTTAATTTTTAAAAAATTTTTAAAATTTTATAAAATAATTAAACAAAAAATCCTAGAAAATATAAAATATAGCAACATTAAAAAATTATACTGCAATAATTTAATTTTAGAATTCTTCTTCGCCTGATTCTTCTTCCTCTTCCTCTTCTTCCGATTCTTCTTCATCTAAGTCTTCGAATTCTTCTTCATCTAAGTCTTCGAATTCTTCTTCATCTAAGTCTTCGAATTCTTCTTCGCCTGATTCTTCTTCCTCTTCCTCTTCTTCCTTTCTAGGCATGTTCTCAACCTCTATTAGACATATTTTCAATAGAAATTAGGAATAGATATTTTACTGTCTGTTAATACAATTTTATAATATATTAGCTTAATTATTGTTTTATAAACTTACTTGAATATATGCTGTTTAATAATTTATTATAAATTTTAATAATTTATTATAAAAACTACGGGATCTAATAAAAGCATATTAATTTTATTTTTAATTAAAAAATGGGTGATCGCTATGCCAAGAAAAGCACCTACCAAGAAAATAGCCATGAAAGCATGCAAGAACTGTGGTTATTTAGTTCCAAGAGATGCAAATGTATGCCCTATTTGTGGAGGAAATAGCTTTACTGAAGATTGGGAAGGTTTATTTGTTGTCATAAGCAATGAATCAGAAATAGCCAAAGAATTGAAATTCAATAAAAAAGGAATATTCGCAATTAAAGTCTCTGGCTCTTACACAATAAAGTAAAGAGGATATTAATTATGAAATTAATTGGGTTATCAATACCTCAAAAAGTTAGGTTTGATTTTTCACAACCTAGGGGGAAATTAGTTTATGGAGAATTGAGTCAATATATAGATTCACACGATTGGAAAAAAATTATATGCGTGGGTGATGTTGTTACTTATTATTGCCTAAAGGCTAAACGAAAACCGGACATAATTATAATTGATGGCAAAACTCTTAGAAGCAAAGAAGGATTTTCATTAAATTCTAATGAACTTGAACAATATTCTTTTATAAATATAAAAAATCCAGCAGGTTTATTAACATATGATAATTTAGATATCTTATGCAAAATGGCAAATGAAAACATAAAAATATTGATTTATGTAGATGGCGAGGAAGATATTTTAGCGATGCCAATACTTTCGTGCGCTCCTGATAATTCTTTAGTAATATATGGAATACCTAATAAAGGTGCTGCATTGGTAAATATAAGCAAATACATTAGAAGAGAACTGCAAAATAAAATTTTATCATTAAAGCCGTTGGCAACAGTCCAATAAACAGTGAAGCTTATATATCTTAAATACAACATTTATCATACTAAGAGACTCTAAGACATAAGGAAGTAAGCCTAAGTTTTACATCTAAGCCCCAGATCTAGATGGGTTTCCCGAAAAGTAGGTAAGGAATTTTAGGTGTGAGAAATGTGGATTCACTCTGGATAAACAGTTGGGAACATCATTAAAAATTTACCTCAAGATATGCAGGTTTTCCCATATACATGGAATTCCATGTATATGGGTTGGGATTATCCCGCTAAAGAGGAAGAGAAGGAAGAAAAAAGAAGTTATGCACCGTAACCTTGGTGAAACCCAAGGTCTGAGAATTGAATATAAATTCATAAAAATTCTATTAAGCCTAAATCCTAAATTGGTTTTACAATATAAAATTTTTTGAATTTTAAATTATTTTTTAGCTTTCTACTTCATATTTCTTTAAAGATAAATTTTGGTGTGTTTTATAAAATTTATCCGACCCACTTATACAGAAACACTATAACACTATAGAAATAAACTGAATTTCCATTGTTCACGTTTATTGGGTTTGAAACAAATATTGCAACAGGAACAAATTGATGTAATGGAGTTGGTGTAACGGGCTCTGGAACGAAACCTGATGATGTTGCGTAAGCTATGGCCGTTGGTGTAAAGTTTGTAGCATTTTTGAGGAATTCAGCTCCTTGACCAAATACTCCATATTGCTTTAGACTTGCAATACCATTTAACATCATACTATAAAGTAAAGTGTTTAGTACATTTGTGACATTTTGTGATGGAGATCCAACAAATCCTGGGAACTGTACAAATGTTGCGCCTTGATATGTTGTTTCAGATGTATAGTTTGTAAATAATGGAGAAGATAAAAATGGATTTACCTTGTATGCAATTCTAAGCATTTGATATGACTTTGCTATATCTCCCATACCATAGGTTATTGCATAAAATTGGGCATTTGGACTCAAAGTTATTATATTTGGATATGGAAACATTATAACTTGTCCTGTTGAATTTTGATATTCTCCAACAAAAACATCATATGATAATAGATAAGTATTATTTGGTTTAGCATGTAAATAGTTTAACAAAGCAGATGCCTCATCTTCATTTCCTGTTAAAATGCTAGCTAAAACTTGAATCTGAGTACCATTTAAAGTAGCTCCATCAGCTACTGTTGTTCTGTTAGAATTAACTGTAATCCAATATCCATAATCCCACCAACTTATTACAAGGGCATTGCTGCTTGTGTTTTCTTTAAGATAGTTTAATGCATTGGTCCAAGCATTGTTTAATGGTACAACAACTTTTGCTCCTGTAGGCGTTTGTAAAGTTAGAGGCTGCATCCAACCAGTACTTAATGCAGGTGCCATGTATTGCATTGTTGCATAATCTTGATACCCGTAATATATTCCGAAACCTACAATAATTATACCTAATAGTATTGCAACTATTATTGCTGTCTGATCTATTTCAGTATTCTTGCTTACTTGTTTTCCTTTCTTATAAGTCACTTCTTTTTTAAACATCAAAAATACTCCAATAGTTATTCCGGCTGTAATATCGAAGAAATAGTTTGCAGAAGCTAAGAAATACGATTCATTAATATTCCCATACAAAAATAAAAACGCTGCTACAAAAAATGCTAGCATTAATGTTTCAGCTGGTACACCTATTCTTTTTTTAGCTAAATAATAAATTAATGCTATTAGCCCTATTGAAGAGACGAATATAACAGGTCCGTATGATTGAAATATTGATGTCAAATTGGTTCCTGAATATTCTGCTACAGTAAGGGCTATAACTGATGATGTTGGTGTAACGCCAAGTGCTAATAAAACTCTTGATGGGAAAGATAATATATCTGAATAAATAGCTGCTCCTATTATAGCTATTCCTGCAATAATGATCCAAATATGAACTTTATAGCTAAAACTTTTTGTTATGCCAATTTTGTTTAAAGGTATTTTATCAAGATACGATTCTATTAAATAAACTACTAATAATATAGGTATTGTGAGTCCTAAACTTTTAGTGAAGTAGTGTAAACCTGCAGCTGGTGATAATATTACAGGTATCGCAAACCCAATTGAAAGGAATAAATGTTTAATCCAATTATTAAAGTTAGGCTTTGATATAAAGGGATCTAATATTAAAATTAACGATATTAAAAGCGTTATATAATCATATCCTCCCCACATCCATGAGACCGCTCCAGCAATTAATCCTCCAACAAATAAATAGATAAGAGATCTGATTCTTTTAAATGACTTATATCCTAGTGCAAAGAAAAGGAACGCAAGAGAAAAGAATGCAAGTCCCGCATTAGTTTTACCAGGATAATCTGCAAAAGCCTTAAATAAGAAAGCTCCAGGATAAAATGCAAATGCAAATGAAGATATGAGACCTGCAAGTCTTGAATTGGTTAATTTCCATATAGCAAAGAAAAGTGATATTGTGCTTAATCCTGCCATAAATACAGGTTGCAAAGCAAGCGTTTGTATAACATCAAGGCCAAACTTACTTGTTACATATTTTGTAATAAATGCTATGAGCATGGCTCCTCCTATATATTCGGTCTTTAAGAAATTTCTGCCCCATGGGTACCAAAACAGTTTAACATCTGTTAAGCCAGCTAAATTAAAACCATTATGATAAAAATAGTTAGATAACCAATATAAGATCCATGGATCATTACCATTTAATACGCTTATACCATAAAGTTTAGCAGGTATTAGCCTAATATATACTGTTATAGCAGTGATCAAAATCGCGAAGACTATCGATAATATTGTACCCAACTTTTTATCTAATAATTCCATAAAACTTTTAGGCATAGATTTTTGCTCTTTTTTACTAGCTTTACTCAACTCCTTCTCACTCTCTAACCAGTTAATATTAATTTAAATTGACTGGACTATATATAATTTATTTTTTATTTCCTATTTGGGCTGATATTAAAATTTAATAAAATATTATAATTTTAATCTAATATATTAATTAATATAAATGATATCTATTAAATAAATAAGGTTTAATTTTCTAAAATTTAATAAAATTATATTCTATATATAATATTTATAATATATATATTTATATAGATCTACGTCGAAAAATTTATAAACTAGATAGATTTTAAAAGAATTGGGTAGATAATATGAGCAATCCGTTTAAGCCTTTAGACGAGAAAAAATTAAGTTGGTTTCATTTTAAGTCTCTTATAACAACGGGTATGGGAGTTTTCACAGATGGTTATGACTTGTCATCTATTGGAATAGTGTTATTATCAGTATTGTCATCTTTTGGGATAAACTCAAAGAATCCTAACTATGTTTTATATGTTTCTTTAATATCTGGTGCTGCATTAATGGGAGCTGCAGTTGGGGCAATTATATTTGGAATTTTATCCAACAAAGGAAGGAAAACATTTTATGGTGTAGACGTTGCTATACTAACTATTGGGGCATTATTACAAGCTTTTGTAAAATCTCCAGAAGAACTTATCATTGCTAGGCTGATACTTGGCATTGGCGTAGGAGCAGATTACGTATTATCTCCTATTATAATGACGGAGCATTCTAACGCCAAAGATAGAGGTAAAATATTAGCTTTAGGATTTGGTCTGATGTGGGGGTTTGGAGCAACAACTGGTGCAATAATATATTTAACATTATCTTATTTGGGACTTAATTCGATGCTAATATGGAAAATAGTTTTAGCTGCAGGTGCTATTCCAGCAGCATCAGTAATATATTTAAGGAGAAAAATACCGGAAACTGCTAGATTTTTAGGAAGAATTAAAGGTGACGTAAAAGGCTTTAAAGAAGTAATAAGTGAAGTAACTGGTAGTTCAATAAATATAAACAGCAATTTAAAAGATGAAAAATCTTCTTTTTATTACTTTAAAAAATATTGGAGATATTTCTCAGCAGCAGCTCTAATATGGTTTTTATATGATATAGTAGTATACTCAGGGATAATGTTTGGCCCTTCACTAATAGCATCAAAACTTGGGTTAAATTCTGGAACTTTTCAGATAGTTAATGAGGCATTATTTGTAATTCCTGGAGGATTAATTGCACTAGGATTAATAGATAAAGTAGGAAGAAAGCCATTACAAATATATGGATATATCGGGATGGCAGTATCTCTATTGGGATTTGCAATCTATGAACATTTGACCGGCTCATCGCATGGATTTTCTCCATTATTAGCACTGCTTCTTTATGGCGGCTATAATTTAGCTAATCAAGCAGGACCAGGATCAATTAGCGGCACTGGAATATTTGCTGTAGAACTGGCACCAACAAAAGTAAGAGGAACAGTTCAATCAATTGCAGTTGCTTCTGGCAGAATAGGAGCTACTTTAACTTCATTTGTATTTCCAGCACTGTTTGTAAAATATGGTCAGTTCTTTGCTGTTGGTTTTCTATCTGCAACAGCTATACTAGCAGCAATTGTAACTTTAGTATTAGTTCCAGAAACAAAAGCGAAACCATTAGAAGAAATAACCAAAGAAGTTGAAGAAATGAATATTTTATCAAAAGAATTTGGGGGAATAATAAAGGAATAAATATGTTTTTATTTAAAATTATATTTTTAATTGTGGGCGCAAAAATTTATTGGTTAATAAGAATGCTTAATGTTTAACTATACGTTAACAAATTAATACTCTGGCATAGATGTTATAGCTTGCCATCAAATAATTAGCAAGCAGAGGGAATATTCATGAAGCTATTAATAGCACTAGGAGGGAATGCCATACTAAGAAAAGGGGATAAAGGTAGTGTAGATGATCAATGGAAAAATATAAATAATGCCGTAGAAATAATAGCTAAGTCAATTGAAAGTGAAGACAATATGGTCATAACTCATGGAAATGGACCTCAAGTTGGTTATCTTCTTGAAATGATGCATTCTATGAATTCAGAAAGAGCATTGACTATAGATATAGCGGATGCAATGACTCAAGGATGGATTGGGTATATGCTACAGCAATCATTTTCAAATTATTTAAAGGATAGAAAAACAATTTCTGTATTAACTAGAACCTTGGTATTAGATAACGATAAGGAGTTTTCTAATCCAACCAAATATGTTGGAAGTTATTTTACAAGAGATCAAGCAGAAAGGCTCTCCAAAGAATTTGGTTGGGTTTTCAAGGAAGACCCTAGAGGAGGTTATAGGAGAGTCGTGCCAAGTCCAATGCCAGTTGATATATTGGAAATTGATATTATAAAAAAATTGTTAGATGAAAAATATGTAGTTATAGCTGCAGGAGGGGGAGGAATTCCTGTTATAAAACGTAAAGATAGTTATATTCCTGTAGAAGCAGTAATTGATAAGGATTTAGCTAGTTCATTATTAGCTACAAAAATTAAGGCCGATAAATTTATAATATTAACTGACGTAAAAGGAGTTGCAATAAATTATGGTAAAAAAGATGAAATATGGCTAGAAAAAGTTAGTGTTAGCGAGTTACACGATTTGTATAAAAAAGGAATGTTTCCAGAAGGATCTATGGGTCCAAAAGTATTAGCTTCTATAAAGTTTGTTGAATCAACTAATGGAATTGCAATTATAGGAGATTTAGATGATGCTCGTAATGTGATAAAAGGTTTATCTGGAACTGTTATAGTTCCTTAAACCCTCTTTGAGACTTTAGACCGAGTTTTCTATAAGGGCAGTCTTTCCAATAATTTTCGCATTTATTCACTTTACTCTTTGTTATCAGAGAATCTATGGCTCTGCACCTTACATAATAGTTCCCGTTACTTTCTAATACGCTAAAGAACTCGCATTCTGAAGAAGGTTTATAACTAAGCATGTATATAGGCTCAAATACCGTCTTTATTTTGTTTTCTTTAGACATTTTTCCACCATAGTTCTCTCTGTAAGCAAAAAGTATATAGTTTTAGACTTGGTATATTAATAAAATTGCTTAGAAAGAAATATTAACTTAGATTTTCTTGATTAAATGTTTTAAATAAATTCAGATAGCTTTCTCTTCTTTAAACTATATTCTAATAGATAGCTCTCTTTTAGCACATAATTTGGATCTGCTTTAAGCCAATTACTTGCATATTTGTTGATCTCTTTTATATCATTAGTCTTAAATTTGTAGCCTTTAATTAAAGAGTTTCTTACAGTCTCTCTTATATGCCAGTTTCCTACAGGGGCATAATAAGATGAGAGTATTTCTCTTAAAATAACTATGCTTGCCTTTCTTTTTGTGTTAAAAAGATGTTCTAATACAGCAAGTCTCGCGGCAGAAAATCCGCCATCTAAAGTGGAAACCCTTCCTAACGCATCTTCTTCAACCTTACTTATAACAGGTTTCTCGGCATATTTAGTCCATATTGATAACGGATGCCATATTTCGATCCATTCAAATTCTATATCCCCCGGTAATAATATTATTAAAAATCTATTACTTAAATATTCACCTTCATATATTTCATATTGATTTATTTCATTAAATCCTCTGACATGTTTCCTTAAATATTTGGAAATAGTATCATCAACTGCTGTTATCGACCATCTTGTTGGTACAAGCCTCCTTTGTTTTATCTTTCCTAAAAAACCCAAGCTTAACATATTTTGCAAAATATAAACATCAACTCCCTCCTTATATAAGTTCCATAAAGCATTTTCTGCTTTTAGATCATCCCATATTATTTTTTCAGAAGCTTGACTTAATTTAGGGTTACTCCTTACAATTATTTTTTCAGCAGGAGCTCTGGGACCAACTGGTTTTGTTATACCATCAAATGATAGTTTTGGCAATGGATATCTTTTGAGTATTACTTCACTGTCAACAGGCCTTTCAGAAATTATCGCTAATCCTATTTCGTTCTGATATAATTCCCAGGGTCTATTTATATCAACGGCTATGATAGCTGATACGAGTTCACTTCTCATTTTTATTATATTTTCTAGAGGCTCCTTTTTAATTGACCATAGAATTGGATTATCTCTATACTTGGCTTCATCCCCATTTAACCCTGGAGGTATCATGTAATGAAATAAAACTTTTGGATACCCATATTCACCTATAAGACCACTTGGAGGAGTTGATCCTCCAGCATTTTTATCAACTATTTTCAGAGAAGAATTTACTTGAGATCTAAATTCTTCTAGTATAGGGCATTTTGGCAGCCCGCAGAGTTTTTTGTATCCCTTGCATCTGGCGCATAATTCAGCCGGTATTCTTGCCACTAAGAAGCACCTTATACGCTTTAGTTCCATTTTTAATAATAGTTAATAAAACTTTAAAGGGATTTCTATTTATTTTTAATAAACAACAGTTATTAAGTATTAAGAAGGTTTAGTATTTCATTAGGTGTTAAATCTTTAACCCTTTTTCCTTTAACATTAAATTCTATAAGATTTTCTTTATCGATACATGTTTTTATAACCTTTTCAGCTTTTTTATTTCGTTGAGAAAACAAGCAAGAAGTTAATTTTTCTAGCTTAGTAAAATTCTCATTCCATAGATCTTTCCTCTCTAAAACTATTATTAGGCTATCAACTTTAGGTTTTGGGAAAAATTTTTCCGATGGTATGTATCCAACTATTTTTGTTTTAAAAAGGAGTTGTATAATTATGCTTAGCCTACCATAACTCTCTTCTCCTGGATTTGCTGTTATTCTTTTACCAACTTCTTTTTGCATTCCTAATACAGCATATTTTATATTATTATTTTTTGCAAGAGTTATTAATATTTTTGAAGTTATATTATATGGCATATTAGATACTAAAATAGGTATTTTTGTTGAATCTACAAAGCTGGCTCCATCGCCTATTATAAATTCTACATTATGCGGTAAAAAATTTCTTACGTAAGAAAGCCTTCTATCTATTTCTATTGTTATAATTCTTTTTGCAAGAATAGATAATGGTATAGTGATAGATCCTATACCGGTTCCAACCTCAAGAAAATCGTAGTTTTTAAATTGAAGTAACTGATCATAAAAAAATTTTATCGAATTACAATCGAGTAAAAAATGCTGAGAAATTCTTTTAATGAGTTTAATTTTAATTCTTTTTTCAAAATTATTACATATAGAATAAAATTCTTTTAATTCCATTAATTTACTCCTCAGCTTTATTTTGTTTTTTGATAAAGACTTTTTCTCATTAACTCTAAATAATTTAAAAACAAAATGTTAGGTTCTTTAGGTTCAATAAATAAATAATATTTTGGTTGGTTTGTAATTTCATCTATAATTTTATCAGCTAAAATATCAACAGGATCAACCTTTAATATTTTTTTGATTTCATCAAAGCTACTAAATTTTTTACTTTGCCTAGCTTCAAGGAGTGATTTAAGTGTTTTCTTGCCAACGCCTCTTAGTAGCTCAATGGAATGTAATCTTATGTTTATTGGCTCAGCTATATTAAAGAATTCAACAAAGAGTTTTTCATTTTTCCTTATAATTAGTTTAATAGCTTCTGGTAAAGTTCTTTTTGCTATTTCCGATAAATCTTTATAAGATATAGGTGTTCTTGGTACTGCTAAAATTTTTTCAGAAAGACCTCTCTCTTTAGCAACCTTTGAAAGGTCAGAGGGATTTTTTAAATAAACTAGCCCGCTATTTGGATCGGAAAGTGATATATCTATCAAATCTGATATTCTTTGAGAAACAGGAAATATTGTAGTACAATATATTCTTTTATCAGCTCCTGGTATACAAGCTAATGAGACATCAAATGTTTTGAACTTTTTACCCATAGGGTCTAAAGGTTCGTTTACTGATTTTACTGTCTCTCTTGCTAACGTAACCACATCTAAAGATTCTAGCTTATGTCCTAAAGGAATACCATCTAGTATAGTAAACTTTCTCACTCCAATAGCTTGAGCTATAGGCTTTTCTTTATGCCATGGGTGCGGATCCATATAGTAACCATTATCCATATAGTCTAATATAACTGCCTCTATTTCTACTCCTGCTATATGTTCCCCTTCTCTTTTCTGTGGAGCCCTCTGACCTTCCATTAAATCTCACTCCCTTCTATATTTTTAAAGATGTTCCATCCTATTTATATTCTTCAATGGTATTATAGAGATTTGGGTTTATGATGAAAATAAATCTTTGCTTTTAATAAAAAGATTTGAAATATAAAGAAGTAAATATAGAAAATAATTATGTTATAAATTTTTACAATAAATATTTTTACTTTAAGGCTGGAAAATATTGGTCTTTATTTTTTATAAGAGTTAAGAAGCCAGCAATATTTAAGGATAGCTTTTTATTAATTAGATTGGATTGAGCTGTATGCCTAGGAAAAAAGTTAAAAGCAATACTGAAAGTAAAGAAAAGAACAATAAAATTCACGAAAATAAAAAGAAATTGCAGAAAAAAGCAAAACTCAGTGATGAGGAGTTTAATAACTTTGTAAGTAATATTTCAAATGAAATAATTGATAGATTTGGACTTGATTTAATTAATTTAACCTCTGATGATATAAAGGATTTGGTTGAAGAAATAATAACTTCTATAGTAGAATCTAGGGTTACCAAGCCTACAGAAGAATCTTTAATGAAAAAATTCATAAACTTAAAAGATCAATTTATGAAAGTGATCGCAGGCAGGCTAATTGAAAGAGATGAGATAAATTCCAGAGATAGGATTGAATTTTTAATAGCATATGCACCAGAGCTAGCTGCAAAGAGTGCACCTAGACTTTATAAAATAGCTAAGAAAATTAATGCGTCAGATTTAATAGACAATTTAAGGCAGCTTTATAACGCTTATGGCAATCCAACACCAATAAGATGCCCTGTTTGTGGTTTTAATTCTGTTATACAGGATATGACTTGCATGGTTTGTGGCGCTGTTCTTGATGAGAAAGATATAAAAAAAGATATAAACTTAAAGGAGCAATTATTAAAACTGAGAAAAATTTATAATGATAGATTATTAGAAGAAATAGTAAGTTCAGGTTATATCATTTATGATGGAGAAATAAAACCCCCAAGTTTGCAAGAAAAAGATAAAATAAGTGTTAAACTTCATTTAAATAAAGAAGAAAGAGAAATTTTATTGAATTTATTAAGAGACAACGCTTAACGTTACATCAATATTTTTTAAGTTTAATTTATTACATGTATTGCAAATTTCATTATCTGAAAACCCTCCACAAATTTTGCATTTAGTTTTTGCTAGTTTGTTTGCAGCATAGTTAAATCTTTCAATAATTCTTTGGCTACCAAAGTCAAGTTCAGGTCTTGAACCTGCAATTGAGTAAAATATGTTTTTTGATTTTATATAAGTAAGGCACAAAGGATTTATTTTTATTCCTGATATAAATTCATAAGAGGCTAGCATTTCTCCTTCAATGCCTGAAAAAGGATAAAATATTTTTATACCATTGTTATCTAAAAATTCAAGGGATTCAGAAATAAATTCAATTCTTCCATTTAATAAGGAGTCTAATAAGATTAAAGATATGTCTGTTCTTGTTATAGGCAATGCAATGAAATTATAACCTAAGGCTTTAGCTGCTTTTATTGACCAAGCTCTTTCATATCTTAGACATTCAATTAGTGATAGCCTATCTGGGGGCTTTATGCTAATCTTAGCAATAAATATATCGACTTTATTGTCCAAAAAAATTTTTATTTCTTCTATGTTATAATTATTTGGTATGATTATGGCTATTTTTGATTTGAATTGTTTCTCTATTCTATATAGGATATTAGATAATACAACTGAAGAACTTGGAGAAAAATATGTTATCGGTATAACAATTTTGCTATCCATACTTAAAATCTTGATTTTGTTTATTACTCTCTTAACTCCTTTTTCAATTACATTGTTTAAGCATTTTGCACAAATATACTCACCGCTATATGCTCTATAATAAATTGCGGGTCTTTTCTTACATATTGAGCATATTTTGTTTATTTTTTCTACCAATTTTCTTCTTCCACCCCAGCTTTTCTCAATTAAAGAAAAATATTCTAGAGCTTGAAATGTTAATCTTTTTTATTATATAGATAAGGTAGGAAGGGGTTTGGGCTTCATTGAATTTTCATGAATTTGTATCTAATTCTCAGCCCTTGGGCTTCACCAGGGTCACGGGATAACCCGAACCCACACCCGCGGTATTTCACGT
>NZ_JBMFIW010000013.1:0-47048 GCF_049974385.1 Caldisphaera sp.
CATTAAGCACCATAATTAAATTCACATACAAAGTATATAAACTTCACGGTTTATCGGAAACTGTTGACGACGGCTTTGCAATTATAACAGGTAGTTCTAGGTCGTGTGATAATATTGCCTCCATATGCTTGAACTATGAGAGGCTTAATAGTTGGGTAGAATTCTTCTTATCTCCTCCCAGTCCTGGGGATCAAGACTAGCCTTTAGTTTGTCATTTATGATGTAGAGCATTTAGAAGCAATTGATATTTTATTTTGTGTTAATTCTTATTCTATTTATGTCATAATCTTTTATTTTTCCATCAGAAATATCTATTTCTATGGAAAATATTACCTCTGCATCTATTAAATCACTTTTAAATTTATACTTACATTCAACAATCCCTTCTTTTGAGTTGTTGCAAATTAATTCTATTCCTTCAGTGCTTAAAGTTTCTGAAAACTTTTCTATAAAATCTCCTATGTGGTCATCTAAATAATCTTGTATTGTATTTATGTCTTCTGCTAAATCATTTAATTCATCAGATAATTCATCTATATCATTCACGTTTTCAAGATCAATATAACATGTCAAGCTATACACCAAAATGATATTTCTTAAATTAAAGTTTTAAATATATGTGCTATTTTATAATTTAATATGTAAAAATTAAAATTTAAACTAAGTAATACTGAGAGTTTCCAACTTTAATTGCAGAAAATTAATTTAATAAGAATTGGGAAATAAAAATGGAGTCAGTTGGTCAAAAAAGTATTGAACCCATGCAAAGTATAAATGCTAACTTACTTGATATTATGAATAAAAATTTAGATTTAGAGGTATATATAGATAAGCATGCATGGGAGTTACTAAAAGGTTATTTGTATAAAAAAGGATTTGTTGTAGAATTATCAAAGAAACCAAAGCATTTATACATATATGTTTCTTTGGAGAAAGGAAAAATATCAATTGAATTAAAGGATAAAGATAATATGATATATAAAGAACTTATGACAATTGAAGATTTTGTAAAAACCTTTTCATGATAGCAAGTTGATTTTAAGTTAATCGGAATATATGAAATAAAACGTTGTAGTTAATTTTCTTCTAAAATTTAATTTATAGTATTATTCATTATTTAGCTTCCATAAGGCATTTAATTTATCAAATACTTCTCTTGCTTCTAGTTCTTCTTGTTGTACTATACTAATTAATCCTTCTGCACTTCTTAAAACAATAATATAGGATTTTTTTGATGATATTAAATCATATAGTATAGGTTTATAAATTTTAAAAGATATTCCTAGTTCTTTTCCTTCATCTTTTAACCCTTTATTAAACTCATTAAATTCCTCAACAAATACTCTTATATCGTTAACGAACATCATTACTGATTTTATTAATGGTTTAAGATTTTCTTCCCAATTACTTAAATTTCTGCTTGTTGCAATGTATAATATGTCTGTGTCTCTGGCTTTTTCGGCTAATACGGATAAGAGATTATAATACCCCTTTACCATAAGAATTTCATTTATGTTTTCTGATATAGTTACATTTTCAAGATTATCTGCTATATTTAGAATTTCTTTTATTTTTTTCTTTGATTCTTCTTCTAAGCGGGCAATAGCTGAAACTGCAACAGCTCTTGGATGGACTGCTCTATACCAACCCTTTGGATCAGAAACAGCCATACCTTTAGCTTCAAGTACTTTTATTACATCATAAATTCTAGGCAATGGTACTCCGCTTTTTGCGCTGGCTTCCTTAGGATCCTTAGCCCCTTCTAACAAGGCTAAATACAATTTTGCTTCATAAAGCGTTAGATCCAAGCTTTTTCTTATTTTTTCTATAATTTCATCTTTTGTATTTTCTGACACAATATACCCCATTATATTTAATCCTGATAGAAAAGATAAACTTTTAAAAAATTTAAAATAAAAAAATTAAAATTGGTTATTTGCCGGAACCGGCAGTAGCGCTGTTAAGGTTATTAGTTGAAGTTGGTATACTTTCTGCTGATGGAATCTCTGGGAATTCTTGTTTCATCTTTTGTTCTGCTACTAAGCTTGCATCTTTTAATATCTTTTGGGCTTCTTCAGTTACGAATTCGTTTTCTAACATTGGTACACTTCCAGAGCTGTATTGCATTAATGCCATCTGTAATTCTTCATCTACTCCCATTAATTCTGTAAACACGTCTGGCATCATTCCCTTTAAGTATCCAGCTACGCTCTTCAGAGCAATTATAGCTGGGGCTAAGTCTGCATTAACGTCACCAAATATTAATGTTGTATCTAATCTCAACTTTACTCTTTCTAAAGCAAATCTAACAGTCATTAATACCTTAGCCATCTTTCTTACTTCGGCTACTTCATTAGCATACATTCCAGCTTTGCTTTTGTCTCCTTCGACCAATGCATTAACAGTCTTTTCAAATAGTTGTTTATCATATGCTTCTAGCTTGCTTAAATTGTAGTCCAATTTATTTATTTGAGTTGCTATTTTATATGTAGCACTTATTATTTGCCCCTTTAATGGGGGAGGGGGTCTTACAAACTCTTTTACTTTCTGACCTATAGTCTCCTTCTTCTGTTCATACCATCTCTTGTTCCATTCATCTAAGCTGCTCATTAATTGCTCACCGATAATCTATAGTTGCTGTTATATCTTAATAAGGAGAAGAACTTAGTAAGTGGGGGTTTCACATTATATATTCTACCTGTTAATTAAAGATTGGTGTCTATAGTGGCGATCCTAAAAATTGATGAGGTTTCCAGATATACTGGCGACGAAATACATGACGAATATGGAAGGGTTTTAGGTACTATAATAAGTATACAAAGCTCAGTTGATGGTAGGGTTGAAAGTCTTACAATTAAAGTTGCAGATAGGTATCTTGAAACAATAGAAGGAGAAAGATTAAAAATACAGGAAGGTAAAATAATTGTTATACCAAATTGGAAATTTGAAGCTAGTAGGATAATAGAAAACTTAGATAGAGCATATAAAAGAAGGAAGGCATTAGATACAGTAAATGGGCAAAACGAATTACCAAGTAGTGTAGTAGAACCAATGAAAAGAAGGCTAGAAGAAGACATAAAAGCTCTAAGAATTAAAGCAGACGAAGTTAAGAAAGTTATAAATGGTAGAGTAGGAGAAATAGAAGATGAAGAGCTTAAAGTGGCTAAAGCTATAGCTAGTATAGAAATTTCATATTTTAGTGGTGAAGTTGGTGAAAAAGGTTACACACAAAGCATGAATCATCTAAGAAAGCTAAAGGAATCAATAAGTGAAGAAAAAAGAAATGCAAAAGAGTATTTGGAGAAATTAGACAAAACTATGCAATTAGCATTTAGTGAAAACAAAGAAGTAGCTAAACCTAAAGAGGAAGAGAATAAAATACCGCAAATTCCTCAAACAAATCAAGGATCTTTAGTAGTGAAAATACAAGGTTAACGGTATAATTTTTTATTATGATATTATAATCTATTTATTTTGGTTAAAAAGAAATAAAATTTATTCCCCTCAAATGTATAATTAGAATATGCGCGGGGGTGCCCGAGCTTGGTCTAAAGGGGACGGGCTCAAGACCCGTTGGCGTAGGCCTGCGTGGGTTCAAATCCCACCCCCCGCATTTTTATGATGGTGAAAATATGAGTAACGAAAGTCAATATAAGATAAGTATGTCTACTTTTTCTATAGTAGGAGTTGACGTAGATAATGGGGATCTTGGAGTTGCAGTCGCTTCCAAATTTTTAGCTGTAGGTCATGTTGTACCATGGGTCAAAACAAATGTTGGAGCAATTGCAACTCAAGCATGGGCTAACGTCAGATATGGTCCGTTAGGATTAAGATATTTAGAAAAAGGGATAAATCCAAAGGATGCTATAAATAGATTAACAGAAAAGGACAGGAAAAGAGATTATAGACAAATTGGTATTGTCAATTTTAAAGGTGAATCGGCAGCGTTTACTGGAAAGAATTGCCTTAGTTATGCGGGTCATATAACAGGAAATGGCTTTTCAGTGCAAGGCAATATATTAAAAGGTGAAGAAGTTTTAAATTCTATGGCAAGAACCTTCGAAAATGCTAAAGGCGAATTAGTTGATAAACTTATTGCAGCTCTTGAGGCTGGAGATAACGCAGGTGGAGATAAAAGAGGAAAACAATCAGCTGCATTGATAGTATTAAGAAAGTGTGGAGGATATGGAGGATGCCGTGCAGGTGTTGATAAGTATGTTGATATTAGGGTAGATGATAGCAATGAGCCAATTGCAGAATTGAAAAGAATTTTTAAGATATGGGATTTAACATTTTTAAAAAGAGATAAAGAATTATTGGATTGGAAGGACATATGGAGTGATGTAGCAAAAGCATTAATAAAATTAGGCTATTTAGATTATGTACCTAAGAAACAAAATGATAAAAAATTGATTATGGCCTTTAATACTTGGGTTAGTACTAATAACTTTGAAAATAAGCTTAGAAGAGATAAAAAAGTTTGGAAATCTATTTACGATTATTTACTGGATCAATCTAAATCTTAAATTAACATTTAATTTATAAATCCTTTTTTAATAACAAATGTTATGTAGCTTACAATTTTTAGGTTTAAATATATTATCGTAATATGATTTTTTTAAAGTCCGAAATATATCTATTTTAAACATGGTGAAAATATGAAATCGCTAAGTAAATCTGCTTTGATAATAGCGGTTATCATAATTGTAATAGCGGGGCTGGGGCTATACTATTATGAATCTTATGGAAAGGTTTATGTATATTTATCCGATCCAGGTAATTCGAGTTTCATTGCAATTTATTTAACTGTAACATCAATTCAAGTTCATTCTAACAAAGGATGGATGACTATATCTAATAAGACTGAAACCATCCAACTATCTTCAATACCTCAATTTGTTGCATCGGCTAATCTTCCTACAGGTAATTATACAGAACTTAGATTTGTTGTAGAATCAGTAATGATATCACTTGCGAACAATGTTAACGTGTCAGCTACTTTGCCTAGCAATGTATTTAAAGTCGCGATACCAGGTGGATTGACTGTAAAGAGTGGAAGTCCACAGTATTTAACAATAAGCATTGGACCTCATGTCACAGAAACTGGAAATGGTAGCTTTATATTAAGACCACTTATAACAGTAACTGCTTCAAATAAACCTCCAAAATGATTTTTATGTTTTCTTTTGTTCACTTTCTGTTTGTTTTGGTTGAGTTTGCATTAATTCTTGCATTTTTTGGATTCCAAAAACTCCTAATGGAGATCCGGAAATTGGACCTGCAGCCGGAAGATTAACTGGTATGAGCATTAATGTATTTTTACCCTCCATTCCTAATTCATAAATCATGTTCATCCATCTTAGCATAAAAGCTTCATCATGATCTCTGTATAAATTAGCTGCTTCAACCATTTTTTGAGCAGCTTGGAACTCTGCTTCAGCTAATGTAACTCTAGCTCTTCTTTCTCTTTCAGCCTGAGCCTGCCTTGACATTGCTTCTACCAAATCGTGTGGAATTTCTACATTTCTTATCTCAACAGCAGTAACTTTTACACCCCATGCTTCTGTTTTACTATCTATTATGTTTCTTGCTAAGGCTGCAACTTTATCTCTCTCAGCCAATACCTCATCCAAAACTGTTTGACCAATAACCTCTCTTAGAGTTGTTTCAGCTGCTAATTGAGTTGCTATATTATAGTTTTCTACAGATAATACTACTTTTTGCAAGTCTACAGGTTGATAATACATTACTGCATCAACAACTACGGGAACATTATCTTTAGTTAAGGATTGCTCTGTTCTAAATGCTAAAGCTTGTAATCTTGTTGATATTCTAAAGGGTATTTGAGAAATGAAAGGTATTACATAAACTATTCCAGGTCCTTTAAGTCCTCTGAATCTACCCAAAACTAAAACTGGAATTCTTTCCCATTCTTTGACAATTTTTATACCGCTTAATAATATAATTAACACTATTAAAATAATAAAAACTTCAATAACCAATAATCCGAAATTTATCAAACTTTACGCCCCATTATTACTATTATGTGCGCAGTTAAAAGTTTACTTTAATAAATTTTTATTTTAGAATGTTTATTTATATTGAATTTATAACAAAGAAATCCGACTATTTTCATGCAGGTAAGTTTGCAGGCATCAATAAAAAACAATAATTATATAAATTAAAAGCTTTGCATTACCGCTAAACGAGATAAAGTCCTTTTTATTATTTACTCTCGATCTTCTTTACTATTAATTTTAGTCCTTCAATTCTTAAAACTTCAACCATTTCTCCTTGATTTGCTGTACAAGATTCACATATTGCCTTCCATACAATACCTTCTACTTTAACTTCTCCTTCTGGGTTTAATGGTGATATGACAACACCCTTCTTTCCTATTAATGATTCAGGTCCTGCTAGTTTTTCCTTTTTCCTCAAAGGACCTGCTATCCACCTAATATATAGACCTGCTACGATCCCCACAGCTCCCACGCCAGTTATTTCTAACTGGGATATATAACCATTGGGAACACCCGTTGAAATAAATGGAATACCCTCTGCCATGAAATAAATTCCTAATGCAGACACTATAGTTCCTGCCATTAATGCAAATCCGTGACCTAATTTTAGTTCAATTAACATTATTGCTGCTCCTATAATGATTAAAGTAATTCCAAGTAAAGAAGCACTTATAATTTCAGCTCCAACAAGTCCAGCAATAATGGCGATAATTCCTATTACAGTTAAAAATATTGTTGGATGATATAAATCTAATAATATTGCTAAAAAGCCCAATGTCATTAAAATTCCATCTACTGTTGAGTTACTTATAGCACTTAAGAATTGTTCATAGAAATCCTCGCTTATATGTATTTGAGGATTATTAGTTAAATTCCAAGACTGCAATGCAGAGCTAAGCGAATCTGATATGCCATTAATTAGATGGTATTGATAAGCCTGGGAAGATGTATACGCTATATCGTATAAAACCATGTTTGTTGCTGCAGTTGTATTACGTCCCCATTTTTGGGCTAAACTTTGCATAAAACTTATCATAGCATCTTCTGTATGATTTTGTTCTAATTGAGAGCCACCTACAACTATAGGAGTTGAAGGACCAATCTCTGAACCAGTACCCATTATAATTTGATTCGTTGCCATAGCTATATAGCTTCCTGCTGAAGCAGCAAGGCTATTAGGAGGGACATAAGTATATGTAGGAATGCCTGATTTATTGGCCTCTTCTATTATGTTTACAATATTTATCATATCGCTTAAATACCCTCCAGGAGTATTCATTACTATTACTATAGCTGATGCATTATAACTCTGTGCAATAGTTAATGCTCTCTGCATCATATCACTTGAACCTATATCAACTGGTACATCAAAATTTACTATTATAACAGGCTTTTTTATGGCACTGCTTGTGGTATTTACTTTAGTGAGCAATATAAGCATGATTAATAATAACGTGATCATTATGTATTTTTTTGTTTGTTCCATACTTATACCCCATATTTAAATAAAATTTAAAAGCTATAAAATTACATTAAATATTATATGATGATCGATATGAAGAAAACTGAAAATGTCGGATTTTTTTTCAAGAATCAGATGG
The DNA here is from genome assembly GCF_049974385.1 of Caldisphaera sp. Classification (NCBI taxonomy): domain Archaea; kingdom Thermoproteati; phylum Thermoproteota; class Thermoprotei; order Acidilobales; family Acidilobaceae; genus Caldisphaera; species Caldisphaera sp. The sequence goes on from NZ_JBMFIW010000013.1 coordinate 7,622, forward strand.
GGATTTGGAAGTATATTATTAGTAATTTTGTTAATAATATTTTCAGCAATTTTTATATACATATATCATAAATATAATAGCAATTTATCTTTGTTCGTAGCAATATTATTTCTAATTGTGGTAATTATTATAGTCTTTGTTAAATCTTCTGAAATTATTTTGCCAATGAATCCAACAACAACACCAATCATTGGCAAGACTGGTATAGTAATAAAAAAGATTGAAGTTGGGAAACCTGGTGTAGTTAAAATTGATAATCAACTATGGTCTGCATATAGCGAAACGAATATAAAAGAAAACACAGAAGTTATAGTTACAGAAGTTAATGGTATTTATGTAAAAGTTAAAGAAAAAACCCAAAATGATAAGTGATTGAAATATGAAGCAATTAAATTATAGCAAAATAATGAAGTTAGTAAATAGATCTAGTATGGCTATGGTATATATATCAATATTATTGCTAATAACAGCACTATATTTGGTTACAAGAAATTTAGGTTTAATACATGCAAAAATAATTTTACTCGCTTTTTTACCTATATTTATTTCTGGTGTAGCAGAATCTTATTCTTCATCATCTTTAAGGCCGAGCGATAGGTTTGCCTCAATAATATTGATATTACAAATATCATCAACAATTCTTACTTTAATTTTAAGCTTAACTTCTCTTATTACTGGAAAAATAATATTTTTATTGGTATCTTTATTTTATTTTGGTCTAGTTAATTTAATAACATCAACAAGATCTAAAGGGGATGTTATGATATCTGTTTTATTAATAGGCTATACAGGAATCTTATCATCATTGTTTTTATATTTAAATTCTTCTGAAAATATATTCCAATTAGCTATTGGTTTTATATTTATATATGCAATTTCTTCAATATATGCTGTAACAATACATTCATTTCCAAATACGTTTAAAGATAAACCAAAAATACCAATAGTATATTTGCTTTTTGCATTACAAACTATATCAGCCATAATTTATCCATTTATGTTTAGGGTTTCTGTAATATTATTTTCTATTTCGGCTATAATTTTCTACACATCGATTAACATATACAGATATAAAAAATATAATAATTTTGCTAAAAATACTACTAATGTATATGCAAAGGCAGGTACATTATATATGCTATATGGTCAGGAAATAACTGCTTTATACTCGTTAATTTTATTAATATCTTCAATTTTATTATATTATAATATAATTAGTATGCTTGATTTTATTCATATTCTCATAATTGGATTTGTTGGGATCCATATATTTATTCATGCTCCACTTATGTTACCTGTTATATTGAGATGGACATCAGCTAGAAGATATTCATTATTGCCATATATTTTGATTATTATAGCATCTTTGATTTGGCCGATAGATCATCACGTATCATTTCTCTTTGTTGCATTGTCTATAGTATTTCTTGTATTGATAGTAAAACCTTCAAAAGAACCTATCCCTTTTTCATTAACTCATTGATTACTCCAAATTCTCTTATACCAATCAGGTGTTTCTATTTTTTCTTTAAGGATCCTTTCTATGGTAAAAGGTCTTATATCTAATATTGGAGTTCCATTAAACATATCAAGGTTATCTACTTCTAGGATGTTATCTTTTATTCCCATTAACTTTAATATGCTTACTATGAGCAAATTAGGCCTATCTGGAGAACCTGATGCAAATACCCCAACTTCAGGTGTTTTTATATTATAGAGCCTTTCTATTTTTCTAAATCTGACCTTTAATGTTGCTTGAGAATTTTCTCTTGCCTTATCTGCATATCCAATAACTAAAAGATGGGAAAATCCATCCAAACAGCAAATTCCATCCTTATATTTATCATATATAAGTATTTTCCCTCTAACTCCGTTAAAAGAGTTTCTAATTTCATCATCGCTAAAATCTGTTAAAACTTCGCCAATAGGTTTTAATAAAATTTGTTTATTAGGCAAATTTAATATCAACCCTAATTATTAATGAACTATAGGGTTAAAATTTTTATTCTTTAAATTAGTAAAGAGAAATTAAATACTATTCAATTTCAGATTATATTACTTATTAACAATAAATAATGAAAAACAATAAAATAAATTGCTTTAAGACAAAAGTTTAAATCTGTATTAAACGTTGAGATTGCCTATATGAGGTATAGAATTATCTAAAATGAAGATTGATAAATAGAAATAATAGAAAAATAAATCTAATTATAAATATAAAAGTAAAACAATTAATTTATACATTCATTTTATTTCTTTCTTGAATTCTTCAACTGCTTTTTTAATTTCTTCAACTGAAGCTTCATCTTCCAGAGTCGATATGTCTCCCATTGGTTGATCTAAATAAACTGCCCTAATTACCCTCCTCATAATTTTTCCACTTCTTGTTTTTGGTAAGGCTTTAACTATTTCAATTCCTTTAAATACCGCTATAGGTCCGAATGTTTTCTTGGCATGTTCGATAAGTTCGTTTTTGAGTTCTTCGCTGGGTTTATATCCTTCCTTTAGTATGACAAATCCCATTGCAACTTCTCCCCTTACTGGATCAGGTACTCCAACGACAGCAGCTTCTGCAACAGCAGGATGGGATACTAACGCGCTTTCGAGCTCAAATGTACCAATTCTATGAGCTGATATCTTTATTACATCATCAGCTCTTCCCATAAACCATATGTAGCCATGTTCATCAATAGTTGCAGCATCTCCTGTATATATCATCCCTTTAAGGTTTGGATTCGCTTCCCAATATGATTTCCAATATCTATCTTGATCTTTCCATAACTCTGAAGTAAATCCTGGAAACGGATTTTTTATAACAAGCACACCTTTTTCACCAGGTTTTACTGGTTTCCCAGTGTTTTCATCGACGACTTCTCCAATAATACCTGGTAATGGTATACCTGCACTACCGATCTTTATGGGTAACATCTTAATTCCATAAGTGTTTCCTACTATTGGTCCTGCAGTTTCAGTTTGCCAATAATGATCTATAACGGGTACTCTGTTTTCAAACACATCATACATCAACCATTTTAATGGTGTTGGATTTAATGGCTCTCCTGCGCTAAACACTACTTCTAAGCTTGATAAATCATGCTTTTTGGCATAGTCTGTTCCATATTTCATCAAAAGTCTAATTGCTGTAGGTGAAAACCAGACCTTAGTTACTTTATTTCTTTCTATAACTTCCCACCACATATCTGGCTTTGGGTAATCAGGAACTCCATCATATAATATGCTTGGTATACCAAATATTGGGACACCCCAAACCATATAGCTGATCCCTGCTTGCCATCCAACATCACTTGTTATAAACCAAGTATCAGTTGGCTTTAAATCATAGATCCAACGGGCCATAGTTACAACATGGTTCTGGAAACTTCCATGCTTATGTACAACAGGTTTTGGTTTTGCTGTAGTGCCTGATGTAGGAGTGATAAAGACTGGCTCATTGGATTCCATCCATTCTACTTCACTTGATCCGCTTTTAGAAAAGTCTAAAAATTCTTCCCAATAGATATCTCTCCCTTTTTCCATATTTACATCTTGATTAAAATATCCTGATTTTAGTACAACAACTTTTTTAACCTTAGTCTTCACCAACTTTAATGAATCATCAACAACTTGCTTTAAATTAGAAACTTTTCCTCTTCTTAAATTATAATCTTGTACAAATATCCATTCAGCTTCAACTCCATCTATTCTATCAGCTAAAGCCTTTGCAGAAAAACCAGCATAAACGCTTGAATGTATTGCTCCGATTCTTGCAGCTGCATGAAGTATTGCAACCGATTCTGGCCTTGTAGGCATATATGTTAAAACTCTATCGCCTTTCTTAACTCCCATGCCTCTCATTGCCGAAGCATATTTATCTACAATGTTCTTATATTGAGCAAAAGTATAAGTTTTTGAAACTCCTATTTCAGGGTTTTCATATATGTAAACTGCTTTATTTCCATAACCCTTTTCTATTTGGAAATCAATATGACTGTATTCGGTATTTGTAATCCCTCCAATAAACCACTTATATGGTTCTCCATTTTTACCCCATTCAAATGTTTTATCCCATGTTTTTTTCCAATAAATGTATTTCATGTTTTCTATAGCAATTTTTTCCCAAAAGCTTATTGGATCTTTTTTAGCCAATTCTGTTAAATATTTAACATACGGGGGAATCAAAACTAATTCTCCCATTCCTTCTGACATATAGTTCACCTATACCACTTTTTTTCCACCAATATGTATTCTTTTTTGAATACTTAAGCTTTAATTTTCAAAAGTATATATTAAAAATATTTAATATACTAATAATTTTAAATAATTAGAAAATTTTGCAAATCTATTTATAATAGGTTTTTAACTTATTAATAAAAGGGGAACGCATGAACATAATAGCCGTTGATATTGGGGCTACAAATTTAAGAGTCGCATTGTTTAAAGATAATAAAAAAACTAAAGAACTTAAAATACAAACACCTAAGGATAATCCTAGTTTTCTTTCAAAATCAATTATAAACATGATTTATGAGCTTTCTCCTGATAGAGATTTTAATTCAATAGGAATTGGATCTATAGGTCCATTAGATTTAAAAAAAGGCATTATAGAATTAGCGCCAAATCTTGGACTTAAAAATATCCCTTTAAAAGATCCTATATATGAAGAATTTAGAAAGGAAGTATATATAGCAAATGACGCAATGGCAGCAGTATGGGCTGAAAAAACTCTTGGTGATGGAAAAGACAAAGATGACTTAGCATACATTACTATGAGTTCTGGTATAGGAGTAGGGGCAATAGTTGATGGTAATTTAATGGTTGGAAGAAGAGGAAATGCTCATGAGCTAGGACACGCAGTTGTAAAATTCGATTCCAATTTTATATGCGGATGCGGTAGATTAGGTCATTGGGAAGCATATGCGGGAGGAAAAAATATACCTAAAGTAGCTTATGAGATGGCAAAGGAATGGAAAGGAGAAAAAACTCAAGGATATAATTTGGCTATTAATGGTAATTTAACACCGGAGAAACTCTACGATCTTGCTAGGAAAAATGATGAGTTTTCGAAATCATTAGTTGATTTATTAAATATTGTTCATGCTGCTGGTATATCAACTTTAATAGCCGCATACGATCCAGAAGTCATTTATATTGGAGGTAGCATTTATTTATATAATGAAGACTTAATAAAGCCATACTTATTGAAATACATACCAAAATATAGCGCTCTTGGAGTGCCTGAAATTAAAATGTGTAGTTTTGGTGATGATCAAGTATTATATGGTGCGGCGAGCATAGCAATTAATCCACCTATAACTATTAAAAAGTTTAATATTTTAAAATAAAGTTCACTTTTATTCTTAACACATTTTTATATAAAGATTAATTAACTTCTTATATTATTTAATTAATTAAGTGTATTGAGGTGGACGGTTCGGCTAAAGTAATAGTTTGCTTAAGGGCTGACTATAATGCAATAAAAACAATAAAGAATAAGAAAGACATTTTAGAAAAACAAGGTATAATAATTTTAAATGATTATATAAATACTAAACCAGATGTTATTATATCTCCCTTAAAAAACACTCCAGAATATGAAATTTATCATGATAATATTAAAAATTTTAACAATGTTATATACGAGGACGATCCAGATATAGCTTTGTTTAAAGCTATTGCATATCCTAAATTAGACTTTTCTCACATATTGATTGGAATAGATCCAGGAAGATTATGTGGATATATAATAATGGGAGATGGAATTGTTATAAATTCGGGGAAAATAGATTGCAATAAAATAGGAAACGTGATTAAAGAAGAATTAAATAAAATACCCTACAAAAGCAAGGAAGTTATATTAGGTACTGGTGAAGGGTGGACTACAGCTGGAGTTTCATTGATAAATAATGGTCTGCCCTATAAAATGATTAGAGAAGATGAAGTAGCAAAATTTATGCCAAAAACACCTATCTTCAAAATATTTAAGGATAAAGATGTAAGATCTGCAATGGCTATTGCGCTAAGAGGGAGCAGAAATTGGATGGATCATTGACTAAATTCATTGATAAAATAGGCGGCGAGTACTCTGGAAAATTGTCAAGGGACTATGAAGTTTCTAGGTTATTAAAATCTAAACAAGGAACTGAAAAAATTCAAGTATTTAATGTTGATGATATAAGTCAAATAAGTTCAGGGAATGTTGTTGATTCAAAAAGAAAAATTTTAGAATCCTTGTCTGTAAATACTTTAGAAGATGCATACAATAAGCTATTAGACTCCTTTTCGCGAGAAGGGAAAATAGTAAAGGTTGGAGAACCAAAACTAAAAGAAGGAAACTTAAAAGATTTGCCTTTTGTTAAATTCTATGAAAAAGACGGAGGTTATTATTTAACAAGTTCATTAATAATAGCATGCTATAAAAATATATGCAATGCGAGTATACATAGGATAATGATGTTAAACGATAAAGAAGCTGCAGTTAGAATAGTTCCAAGACACCTATATTATCTATATAACGAGGCATTAAAAAATAATGAGATTCTTCCTGTTTCTGTTATTATAGGAATTCATCCAGCTATCATTTTAGCCGCATCAAGTTCCCCACAGCTAGGATATTTTGAATTAAATGCGGCAGCGAATATACTTGGTAACCTTGAGATATACAATTCGCCTATACATAAAAACCCTATACCATTAGGTGCGGCAGCAATTATAGAAGGTTTCATAACAGAAAAACAGGTAGATGAAGGTCCTTTTGTTGAAGCTATGGGGGGTTATGATAAAATAAGAAAACAACCAGTTCTAAAAGCAGAAAAGGTTTATCTTAATTCAGATGAGACCACTCATGTAATTTTACCCGGTGGGTATGAACATGCTATGCTTATGGGATTTCCAAGGGAGGCAAGCATATACAATGCAGTATCTAAGGTTGTTCCGAAAGTTCACGGGGTTCATTTAACATTAAACAGCGGAGGCTGGTTGCATGCAATTATTTCCATAGATAAAAATCATGATGGTGATTCAAAAAATGCAATTTTAGCTGCTTTTTCTGCCCATCCAAGCCTTAAGCATGTAATTGTTGTTGATCCTGATGTTAATATATATGACATAAATGATGTTGAATGGGCCATTGCAACAAGATTTCAGGCAGATAGAGATTTAATAATAATAAATAATGCAAGAGGATCAACCCTTGATCCTAGCGCTAAGGATGGTCTTACATCTAAAATGGGGATAGATGCAACAAAGCCATTAAATGCAGGATTTGAATATGAAAGAGCAAAAATACCTTAAAAATTTTTATATTGAAAACATTAAAATTAGAAATGATAAGATGTGAGGTGGAAAAATTATTGGATACAAATGAAAAATTCGAGCTGATTAAAAAAAATTTGGTAGAGATTATAACTGAAAAAGAATTAATGGAGAAAATAGAACATGGAGATAAAATGAAAGGTTATTTAGGTTTTGAACCAAGTGGTTTAGCTCATTTAGGTTGGCTAATATGGATGAACAAAGTAAAAGACTTGATAAATGCAGGAGTAGAGTTTAATTTATTAGAAGCAACATGGCATGCAATGATAAATGATAAGCTAGGAGGCAATATGGATTTAATTAGAAAGGCGGCAAGGTTAACTAGAGAAGTAATGAAAGCTTTAGATATACCTACCGAAAAGATAAATTTCGTGGATGCAGAAGAAATGGCCCAAGATAAAGATTATTGGGCCCTAGTTATTAAAGTTATGAAGATGACAAGTCTAGCAAGAATGAAGAGAGCCTTAACAATAATGGGAAGGAGCATGGATGAGGCAGATTTAGATACTTCAAAGTTAATTTATCCAGCGATGCAAGTTAGTGATATAATTTACATGGATTTAGATATAGCATTAGGCGGTTTAGATCAAAGGAAAGCGCATATTTTGGCAAGGGAAGTGTCTGAAAAAATAAATGCTAAAAAGCCAATTGCTCTGCACACGCCAATACTAACAAGCCTTGATGGAGGAGAAAGAATGAGCTTTGGAGAAATAGATGAGCAAGCAGCAAGCCATAAAATGTCAAAGTCGAAACCAAACACAGCTATATTTGTAAATGATAGCGAAAATAATATAAAAGAAAAAATATTAAATGCTTATTGTCCTCCAAAGCAAGCTGAGTTTAATCCTATATTAGAAATAAACAAATATCTCTTATTTGCAAGAGAAAACTTTAAGTTAGTTCTAGAAAGACCTGAAAAATACGGCGGAACAGTTGTTTTTGAAAACTATGAAGAATTGGAAAATGCTTATGTTAATGGAAAAGTTCACCCGATGGACTTAAAAAATGCAACAATAAATTCCTTAATAGAAATGCTGAGGCCTGTAAGGAAAATATTTGAAAAAGAAGAAACCAAGGAGTTAGCTAAAGAAATCTTGAAGGGGATTACTAGGTAATTTTTTAATTAAAATTTTTAATAAATTTATATGCTCTGACAAAAACGTCAATATTTAGAGAAGGGCGAGAGCCTAATTAATGAGGTATGCCAGGTATAAACAATTTCGGTATACCTCTCAATAAAAAGGGTGTTAGAATTGAAGTATTTAATTAAAGCTTCATTCGAGGTTGATGGCAGAGTAGATAAACATGATGTAATAGGAGCTGTATTTGGCCAAACAGAGGGTCTATTAGGCAGTGATTTCAATTTGGAACAACTACAAAACAAAGACAAAATAGGAAGAGTTCACATAGATATGAAATACCAAGGAACAAAATCTGTTGGAATATTACAAATACCTAGCAATTTAGATAGAGTTGAAACTGTTTTACTTGCAGCTATGATAGAAAGTGTAGACAGAGTTGGACCATATAATTCAAGAATAAACATAGATGATATTCAAGATTTAAGAATAGAAAAATTACAAAAGATAGTCGAAAGAGCAAGACAGCTTTTGCAAAGAGTTAAAGAACAAGAACCTGATATAAAGGAAATTTTAAGACAAATTTCTCAAAAGCCCGAAGTACAGCCAAAAGTGATAGAAATAGGAGAAGAGAAATTACCAGCTGGACCAGATGTAGAGAAAGCTGATACGATTATCATAGTTGAAGGTAGAGCTGATGTCATAAACTTAATGAAGTATGGATATACTAATACAGTAGCATTAGAAGGCGCAAGAGAAAAAGTTCCAAAAACAATAGTCGAATTAGCTAAAAACAAAAAAGTTATAGCGTTTGTTGATGGAGATAGAGGAGGAGATTTAATTCTCAAAAATTTATTGGATCAAGTACATGTCGATTATGTAGCCAGGGCACCAAAAGGGATGGAAGTTGAACAATTAACAGGAAAAGAAATAGCAAGATCCTTGTCGCAAATGATGCCAGCAGAGGCTGTTAAACAACAATTATTAAGCATAAAGGAAACAAAAGAAGAAGCAGAGGCTGCTCATGAACAGACTTTGCCAGAAGTTCAAACGACAGAAGAAAAAGCAGAAGAAAAGAAAGAAGAAATTGCTCAGGAAGTCTCTAATCAACAAGTTTTACAAGAAATTGCAAAGGGAGAACAAAAGTCAGAATCTATTTCTCAATTAGTAGTTCCAAAGCAAGTCATAGATAACATCAAAAATATTAAAGGTACCTTAGAAGCAATAATTTATGACAGAGACTGGAAGGAAATAACAAGGATAAAGGTTAGAGATTTGTTTACATGGCTTGATACAGCTCAACCGAATTCTGCTTATGCAATAATATTTGACGGAATTATCACCCAAAGAATATTAGATTTAGCAGGAGATAAAGGAATAGTTCTATTAATTGGAGCAAGGATGGGTAGCAAAATATCATCCAAAAGAGGAGATGTTAAGTTTGCTACCTTTAGTGATTTAACTTGAATCCAAAAAATCAAAGAGAGAAGGTTGCTTTGAACCAACCTTCAAATCTTTTTCTGTTATTCCGAAATAGCTTAGGATTCTTAATGCAGAAGGTATTATTTGTTTATCTATGTAATAATTTGTATCTATATCGGATTCCTTCACCATAAAATAAGGTCTAGCTTTTTTAGAAATAGATCCAGAGCCTTTTATTATTACGAACCCTATTTTACTACCAGCTGTAACCTTATAACCATATTTTTCCATTAATTTTGCTGCATATGCATGTGGGGTCTCAGCTTCATATTGTTCGATTTCTTTGGTCAAAGTTTTCCATATAATTAATTTATCAAGGACTATTTTTCCATTTTTAAGATCTTCTATCACTGCTTTAACATACTCTATCGCTTTTTTTGGATTTCCTGTCTTTAATATTAGTTCAGCAATATTTGATTGGACTTCCTTTGCCAATTCGCTCCAATCCCCTCTTACAGCCTCAAATCCAACTATATCTATTTTACCATCTTCTAATAATCCGGCATATCTTTTCTTAGCTTCGGTGAAAAAGACTCTTTTATAAATTTTGTCTATCTTTATATCAAATTCCAACACTTTAGTTATCCAGTTTATTACTTGTTCTATTTTTTCTTTGTTATTGTCAACAAATATGCTATCGGTGTCTCCATAATATACTTTTAATCCTATTGATTTTGCAAAATTTATCGATTGTGATATAAGATCCCTTCCCCATGCAGTTATTGCTTCTGCACAGCTCCTGCAATACCATCTAGCAGCCCCCCATCCTAGGTAGCCATAACTAGCATTGGCTAATACCTTGATAGCTTTTTGTCTTTCATTTAATAAATTGTATTCAGAACTTCCTTCTTTATATAATTTCATGGCTTTCTTAATTTCACTTCTCCATTTTAGAAATCTTTCTAAAACTAGTCTCATAAAAGCTGGATTATCAGCACAAAATTCATGATTAACTTCAGGAGCTTTATTTCTTACTTTACATGCATCTCCATCTTTTAACAGAGTGTCAGGACCAACATTGTATTTAACCATAATGCTCGGATACATACTTGCGAAATCAAGCACTGCTACATTTTCATGTATTCCAGGTTCTGGTTTTAACACTACTGCTCCTGTATATGATTCTATATTTCTTTCTATTCTATTTGGCATAAGTTCGCTTTTTTTCTTTGCTTCTCTCATAAGTCTTGCTTCGAGTCTAAATGCTACGCTTGCAGCAACAACTTGATCCATAGGTAGTCCGCTTATAATGCTTAATTGTGCTCCAAATGGCAAGAATTTGTATGCTAATCCTAGAGTTGATTCTACATCATCTATAGAATATTGTTTTAATGTATTTCTTTTTTCTATATCATCCCAATACTGTGCTATTAGCCACCAATCTATGTTAACTCTTTTATCTTTGGGTTTTACACCTAAGTAGTCTGCAACCTCATCGAGTGATTTCACTTTGATTTCTTGTAGTTCTTCAGCGAAATCGTAAAGATCAACATTTAATCTTCCTTGTATAGAATAATGACCGAATACGCTTGGGTTTGGTACAGAATCAACTTTTCTACCAACATCTAATTTTATTTTATATAATTTAGACCTTTCTATTAAATATGGCCAATCAAATTTGTTTTGATTATAACCTATAATAATATCTGGATCTTCTTTTCTAATCAATTCTATGAATTTGTGTATGATTTCACTATCATCATGACCTTTTGCTTCTAATAATATTGTATCATTATTATCATTAAATTTTATACTTATTAAAATTATGGGATCTTTAGAAGGGTCAGGAGTTCTTTGCGGATTATAAACTTCAATATCAAACGCCATAATTTTTAATCCATCTAATGGATTGACATTTACTCTGTTTTCATCTTCAGTAATTTCCCCATTAATTTCATACATCTCATCAACTCTATAGTTAGTTTTTTTCTCCAAAGGTTTTACATTTACTTTATACCACCTCATTGGATATAGATTTTTATCTAATGTATATCTAAACGAAAACCTTATATCTGCCTCTAAGGCATCTTTAACTCCTTCAATACTTGAAAGAGTTTCTCTATATTCTCTAACACTTTCAGGTATGGTTGTTGTTACTTTGATAGCCATTGCAGGTCTACCTATATAGCTCATATTTACTTCTTCAATATTAATTATCGGACTTTTTGTCTTTGATCTGCTTAATATTTCTTGTTTAATTTTCTCTGAATTAGAATCCTTGTCAAGCAATAAATAGAAATAAGGCCTAAATGTTGTGTCTATTAGCAACACTTTTTTATTATTTAGATCCCTTCCCCATAAATTAATAATTGGCGTATTATTGACTATCTCATAGCTTACATCTAGGAGCTGAAAATTCAATGTATTTTCCATACTAGTGCCCCACTATTATTTAGTGTTCTAGAATCCTTAAGCAGTAATGCTACTATTCAACATTTTTTTAAAATTAATTTTAAAATTTATCATTGTGTTGAATAAAGAACTAATTAAGTTAACAAAATATATATTCCTTTTCAATGTTAACTTTATATGTTTTGTTTTTTATATATCGATTTGGGATAAATTTGATAACAGAATGTATATTAAAATATATTTTTGGTAATTATGATTGGCATCTAAACAACGATTTAAGAGAAAAACCAGAAGAGTGCAAAGAATGCAAAGCTTTGTATATACATGTTCCTTTTTGTAGTTCTTTGTGTCCATTTTGCATTTTTCATAGCATGTTATATAGAAAGAATTTAGTAAAGGATTATTTTGTTTCTTTAAAAAAGGAAATAACAAATTATATTGAAAATAATTATAATTTTGATTCTATATATATTGGCGGTGGAACACCAACATTAACAACATATGAAGTATGCGATTTAATAGATTATATTAAACAATACCTTAATATAAGAGATATATCGATTGAAGGTTCTATATATGATATTAATGAAGAGAAAATAGATATGCTTAAAAATATTGGCATAACAAGACTCTCTTTAGGGATAGAATCTTTTCAATCAGCAACTCAAAAATATATAGGAAGACCTCAATTGGACGATGAAGAAATTATGAATAAAATAGAAATCGCCTCTTCTATAAGTACATTAAATGTTGATATATTGTTTAATTTGCCTCATCAAACAATTAAAGATTTAGGATATGAAATCAATAAGGCCAAAGAATCAAAAGCCAATCAAATTACTTTTTATCCTATAATGCCATCTATAAGGAATAGTGAGCTGTTTAAAGAACCAGATGAAAGGAACGAAAGACCATTTTATTATTATATATTAAAGAGCTTTTTAAATTCAGATTTTATACAATCAAATGCATGGACATTTACAAAAAATCACGATTCCATAACTGACGAATACATAGTAGATCATCCATTTTTTGCTGGCATTGGTACTGGTGCTATGAGTTATATAAACGGAAAATATTATGTTAACTCATTTGATATTAATAAATATGAAAAAATGATATATAATAATAACATGCCAATTGTGCTAAGCAAAAAATTGTCATTAAGAGAACAAGTTTATCTTGAGTTTATTTACAAGTTTTATTCTCTAGAATTTAATAAAAAGATCTTTGAAGAATTATTTGGCATTGATATAGAAAATTATATGAGAAATGAATTGTCATTACTAGCTTTTATAAAAGCCATTAAATATGAGAACGACAAAATAGTTTTAACAGATTATGGAAAATATATAGCCAATTTAATCATGAAAAATTTCTACATTAATATATCCAAAATAAGGAAATATTGCTTAGAAAACAACTTATAAAGTGCGTTATTTATGGAATCAATATTTTATTCCTCTTGCTGCTATTTTATATTTACCTCCTGTTCTCCAACTGAATTTTTCTGGATATACCATACCTCCTGCCAACATGTTGAGTCCTTCTATTTCGTTTCCATCAAATATTTCTGCCCAGGCTTTAATTAGGTCTAAATCGTTTAATTCTTTAGGTTTATCGTTTTCTTCCGAAATAAATGATAGACCTACGTCTACATGCACTCTGCTTATTGGGACTATAGGATCGCAAGCGTAAACCAGAACGAGTCCTCCATAAACAGTTGCATACCATAATATTTTTTCAATTTTATTTAAATTGTAGTTATTTATATCCCAAGATTTTAAGCCATCAATAATATCTGAAATAGCATTTTCAACATTTTTATTTGCATTCCAAGGTGCATCTACTATAGGCGCTGCTATGTAAAAACAATTTGATTTTGCAAGGATTCCAGCAGGATTAAGTAAATTCAAATCAATCACTCTTTTAAATGTGCATCATTGTTTGCTCTCCTTGTTTGAAAGATCCTCCCAACTTAACTGTAAAATGAGTAACGATTAAACCATATGAATTTGAAAGTAGTCTAACAGAATCAGTTATTTCACTAGCGCTTATTTTATCGCTATATATGATTTTTGTTACTATTATGTTATCTGGATTAATTAAATCTGGTTGAATAATTATTACACATGTTGGGCACATGAAATATAAACTCTTTAAGAGCTCTCCTATCATTGAAGCTTTTTCTTGTTCAGATAGTTTAATTATTTTTTCCTTATGCTGATCGGCTATTTTAACACCCATTGTACATGCTAATTTTTCAGTTTTTCCTTTAGGTCTTTGTATTGATATAGAAACTCTAAATGGCGCAGTAACCATGGCATTTATAGCCCATTCTATTGGTGCTTCTTTTGGAATTGGTATTTCCGAAACTTCAAGATTTTCTTCTTTAAGCCATCTTATTATTTCTTCTTTAAGACTCACTTAATACACCCATTATTAGTTTAAAAATAATTTTAAAATACTTTTCTTTTTCATAAATCATATATATTAATTCCAATTTAATAATTATAGTTTAAAAAGTACAAATATACATAAATAAAATATAAGGTGAAAGCATGGAGGATATAAGGAAGGAATTAGATAAACTGGAGCAATACCTAAAAATAAAACCTCTTTATTGGGATTTTGATAAAAACGAATTTTTATGGATAGATACAAGACTTTTACCATGGAAGGAACTATATAGAAATACAAAGGATTTTAGAAGAGTTGCCCAAGCAATAAAAGAAATGGAAATAAGAGGGGCTCCAGCTATTGGTGTTTCAGCCGCATATGGCATGTCTTTAGCACTAAAGTACAGTAATGCTAATAAACCTGAAGATTTATTAAATTACGCAAAAGAAGCATATAATGTTTTAGCTTCAACAAGGCCAACTGCATACAATTTGTTTTGGGCATTGAATAGATTATGGAATGTAATTTTGAAGAGCTCAGAAAAGAATGATGTGGAATTTATGAAAGAAGAAACGTTAAATGAAGCGCATAAAATTTATATTGAAGATATAAAGAATAACATTGAAATGGGTAAGCATGGCTCTAAAATAATAGACAACAATTTTAGAATAATTACTCATTGTAATACCGGGGCATTGGCAACTGCTGGTTTTGGCACAGCTTTGGGAGTTATAAGATACGCATTTTATGAAGGTAAAAATATTCACGTATACGCTGATGAGACAAGACCATTGCTTCAGGGAGCAAGATTAACTATATGGGAATTGAAAAAAGAAGGAATACCATCTACTTTAATTGTTGATGGGGCGTCCGGTTTATTATTTAGTAAAAATATGGCTGATTTAGCAATAGTTGGTGCTGATAGAATTACTTTAACTGGGCATGTTGCAAATAAAATAGGTACATTTAACTTGGCACTCGCAGCTAATTATCACAAGAAGCCTTTCTATGTAGCTGCTCCGACTAGTACTGTTCAGCCTACGGAAAATCCGAATGACATTGTAATAGAGGAAAGATCACCAAACGAAGTTCTAAACATTATGGGCCAGTTAACTATAGCTGTTGATGGAACTCACGCATTCAATCCTGCTTTTGATATAACGCCTCCAGAGCTAATAGAGGGTATTATAACGGAAAAAGGTATAGTTAAAAAGCCATATTTAAATAATTTCAAAGCAATTATGTATAGTTATTAGATTATAGATAAATAAATATGGATCTAATAAAAAGTTTTTTATTTTATATGAATAGATGATGTTCTATTATTAAATTACATTAAAAGTTTTATAATAAAGCACTTTAAGTTAACAAAGACAATTAGATTGTTTTTAATCTGGTCAAAATTAATAAATTTATACTCTATACATATGCAAATTTAAAAGGTGAGTTGGATGGGGAAGATTCCGTGTAAAGCAGATGAATTAAAACCACCTCCAGAAGGCGAATTTGCTAAGTATGAAAATGGAAAATTGATTGTTCCTGATAATCCTGTTGTTGCTTTCTTTAAAGGAGATGGGATTGGACCTGAAATAGTTGATAGTGCAATTAAGATTGTAGATGCCGCTGTTTACAAAGCATACGGTGGTAAAAGGAAAGTCACCTGGTGGCAAGTAGCTGCAGGTGAAGAAGCTCAAAAAGAATGTGGTAATTTATTACCAGAGGCTACACTAGAGGCATTTAAAAGAGCTAGGATTAATTTAAAGGGTCCTTTAACGACTCCGGTAGGCAGTGGTTTTAGAAGTTTAAATGTCTCTATAAGAATTGCATTAGATTTATACGCAAATATAAGGCCAGTCAAATGGTATGGACAACCAGCACCTCATTGCCACCCAGAAAAGATTGATTGGGTTATATTTAGAGAAAATACAGAAGATGTATATATGGGTATAGAATTCCCATGGGATTCTCAAGAGGCAAATAAGATAAGGGATTTCTTCAAAAGAGAGTTAAAAATTGAATTAAGACCCGATGCTGGAATTGGTATAAAGCCCATATCAAAATTTGGTACGCAAAGATTAATGAGAAGAGCTATGGAATGGGCATTAAGAAATAACATTAAACGCGTAACTATACAACATAAAGGCAACATACAGAAATACACTGAAGGCGCATTTAGAGAATGGGCCTATGAAGTAGCTGTAAAAGAATTTAGAGACTATGTTGTAACTGAAGATGAGATAAATACAAAATTTGGAGGTAAAACTCCAGAAGATAAGATAGTTGTTAATGATAGAATAGCAGACAATATGTTACAACAAATAATAACGAGACCAGGAGAATATAACATAATAGTTGCACCAAATCTGAATGGAGATTACATAAGTGATGAAGCTAATGCATTAGTTGGAGGCATAGGAATGGCAGCAGGTATGGATATGGGAGATGGAATAGCGGTTGCCGAACCTGTCCATGGTACAGCTCCTAAATATGCAGGTAAAAACGTCATAAATCCAACAGCTGAAATACTAAGCGCTGCAGTATTAATAGGAGATTATATGGGATGGAGAGAAGTTAAAGAGTTAATAGAAAATGCTATAAGAAATGCCATAAAGAATAAACAAGTTACATATGATCTTGCAAGAGAAATGCCTGGAGTTACACCTATATCAACAACAGAATACACTGATGTTATAATAGGTTACATCAAACAATCATAATCTTTCTATTTTATAAATTAAATCACATATTTCTTTTAAATTATTTATTTTATACTTTGCCACATTAGATAATAAGTTATCATCTCCAAATTGTACCGGATATCCTACATTTTTCATAGCTGATATATCCCATATAGAATCTCCTACATAAATTGTTTCTTCTGAGCTAATACCCTCAGATAAAAAAATCATCTTTAATGGTTTTTCTTTGTTTGTACCGACTAATGGATATCCACCCGGGATTAAATAGCCATATTTGTCAAACTCTAATTCGTTTGAAAACCAGTAATCTGCACCTACTATTTCACTAACTCTTGAAACTAATAGATCTATACCTCCGCTTATAAGAGCGATGAGTTTTTTATTTTTGTGTAGGCAATAAGAAACTTCTTTTGCTTCCGGTCTAATTTCTATTTTATTAAGTATTTCAATAAGTTTTTCTCTCTTGAGTTTTCCATTATTCTTTTCTATCCAAAGGCTAGTATCTAATTTCATCCATTCTAGATAGTTTATTTCTCCGTTTTGAAACTTTTTGAAATATATTTTCGCTTTATCTTCCACATTAAAATACTTATGAATAAATTCCCAACTGCTTTTTTCTTTTGTCAAAACACCATCTACATCAAAAACAACTAATTTTATTTTTTTCACTTATATCCCTATTATTAAAATTACAGAACATAATAATATATTTTATAACATATTATAAATAATTTTAGTGTTATTTTTTATCAAAAAATTTTGAGAAGAAAATGATCTTTCCATCAAGTTTTTCTATAATATCTAATATTATATTCGATTCTTTACTGTAATAAAGGTGCGGCATTGATGAATCTGTAGATCCTAAATAATCCACATTTTTTAATGTTGAGTAAAAGTATTCGCTTAGTTTATCCTCAAATTTTACGCCAAAATTTCCTTCTTTATAAAACAAAATTACGGCATCTGTTTCCTTTCTATGGGATATATAGTCTATATGCCACCTTAGTTTTCCCTTTTTATTTATATGCCTTTTTAATCTATTTCTTAATCCATTTCCTGCTGAACCTATATATAATAGATATCCTTTATCGAAAATGTAAAATTTTTTATTTATAATACAATTAAAACCTTTTATAATTTTAAAGACTATTAAATATACCCCTTTTTCTGAAGTGATCTCATTTAGTAAAGAAAAGGCTCCGATACCCCAGAGATTATCATCGCTTTTAGCCTCATTCGGGCACAACTATCTTCATCGCCATATTTATATAATAATGAAAAAGATTTTTAATCCTTTTCATATCTTAATCTCAAATGAAGAAATTTAGCCTGTAATACTAGTTATAGAACAAGGATAAAAATGAAAATATTAGTTTCAGGTTTATTAGAAGAAAATTCAGGGAAAACAGTATTAGCTTCGAGTTTGATAAATTCTTTGACAAGCCAAGGATATGATGCGATAGGTTTTAAACCATTAGGTGCAACTGAATTATGGCAGCATCCAGAGGCTCTATCTGAATCTAAGAAATATAAAATGGTTGTAACTAACGACTCTCTAATTCTTCATAAATTTTCCAGAGAAAAGGAACCTATAAGCATTATAAATCCTTTCGGAGGTCTATTGGTACCAATACTACCTGAAAAACTAAGAAATCTAAGCAGTTTTAATAATGCTCTTTATATGCCTAACATGAGGTTAGCTATATCAAGATTAACGATATGCCCAATAAGCTCTGTGCATAATTTACACCTAATAAATATGAACGCTATGGATAGGATATCAAAAAACATGGAATATGAACTATTAGATTTAATATCGGTATTAGGAAATATTGCTAAAGTGGACGATGATTACATTTTAAATATTATTAGTGGCGGGGCATCTGGAGAAATAGACAAATGCTTAAGTTATCTCGAAGGAAGACATGAAATAGTCGTAATAGAGTCTAATTCTAATGTTGCATCACCAACATCGTTATCCAGTATTGTTGATTTAGCTATAGTTGTGACCCCAGGTGAGGCTATGATTATTGATGGAAATAGGTATAGAAAGGCTATAGAACTTTTAACATCTAATGGAAAACCATGGATGATTAAAACTCAGGAAATAATACAATTAACAAATTACATGTTTTCTATTGATTTACCATTACTCGAGGATCAATTACCAGTCTATAATAATGACATTCTAAATTATTTATTAGAATACATTAAAGAAATTAAACAAAAACCATAACCGTTTACTAGCAATATAATAATAGTTTTATATTTCCAAATAATAGCCTAATAAATTAATTATTTTATGAATACCTATGTATTTAAATATTCTCTACATAAAAAATATTAATCTCTTCATATAGAAAATATTAATTCTCTACATGGTAAATAATTAATAGGTGAAAAAATGCTCTTCGTAGATATATTAGATATAGAATTAATGTTGTTAGGCGGGGGTCTCTTCTTAATAGCTTATTGGGTTCTGCTAAACTTTTCATTAAATTATGACCAGCAAAAATTAATGGAAATAAATAAAAGCTTTGGATTTTTGTTCTTAGCTTTAGGTATTTATGTGCTAGCAACAGGATTATGGGGAACCTTTGTGTGGCCTTTGCCTTCTTCATATAACTTAGTTTTAACGGATCCATGGAGCCTTTATGGGATAGCATTATTAGCTCTTGGTTTAGTAAATACATATAAGGTTCCAATGCTCGGAGTTCTAGCAGGAATTTCTGTCTTGTCTATACCAGTTATTGTTTATGGTTTAGTAATTCTTCATTTTGGTTTAACTAATTCTCCATCTGGAGCTGGAGCATTATATTTATTAATTGGGATTAATGGTTTATTAAGCCCAATATTGCAAACAAAAGCTAAAAAATATTGGAGCTATATAGCTTTATTATTATTGATATTGGCTGGTATATTAGCATTATATATTGGAATTTCGGCGTCATTTGAACATACTGCAGGATGGATGAAATGGTCTCCATTTTATGGATGATATATTAGTGATAAATATGGTGATGAATAAAAACTTATCCTTTAAATCAAATGGCCTTTATTTTTTTGATTCTTCTACACTTAATTGGCTTCCTCTAGCCTGTGAAGAGGTTAATTTAAATTTATTTTTTGATGGAGTTAATTTTGTATATTTCAGCAATAATTTTTGCCCTGCGTGCAGGCTTTTTAATTTGGTATGGTATCCTTTTGTTGAAGAAAAATTCTCTAAGAAAGATAACATATACTTTTATGTTGCTCTGTGTAATTGGTTTACAGAAAATTGTGATTCAAGCTGTGCGAGAAGCGCCTTTTTGTATTTTAATATTAAGGCTTCCCCAACAATGGTTATAATGATAAAGCTTAAAGATAAAATAATTAAACATTACATTGAAGGAAATATTAAAGAAAAATTCTTATATGAAATTTTAAATCAAGCCATAAAAATTTACGAAAATTTAGCAAAAAATAGTCAAACTAATTACCATTAAAGCATAAAGAAATAAATTAACCTAAACATAGTAGATGCTTTAAGGGTAAAAATGGAGAAAGTTGAGATAATTGGCGGAGGATTTTCAGGACTCTGGACAGCAATACAAACATTAAAGAGAGGATATGATGTAGATTTAATAGAGACAAATTATCTTGGCTATGGCGCATCCAGTAAAGCCGCAGGAATATTATCATTTCAGCTGCCTGAAAAAATATTAAATGTATCTTTAAGATCAATGGAATTATATAATTCATTAGGAGATAATATATTGCATTGGTATGATTCTATATGGATACCGAGAGATGAACAATATAAATGCGCTCTTAATATATCAAAGTATTTAAAGGAAAAAGGAATTAAGGTTGAAATTATAAATGGTGACGAGATTGATGGATTCTTATTAGGTAGCAAAGGATTACTCATTTCTCAACCTACCGTAGATATTGGTAAGGCGATTAATGAATTATCTAGAAAAATAGTAGATTTAGGAGGAAGAATACTTAGTAACTATGATCATAATAAAAAATATGATATAGTTATCCACACAAATGGTCCCTGGATAGAAAATAATATACAATTAAAAGGTTTGATAAAGTACAAATGTCAAGCTCATAGTGTTGAAGGAAAACAAATAAACAAGATAATTGAAGATGATATAATGGAATTCTATTATGTGCCAGAATCTTCTTATAGAGCAATAATTGGTAATGGAAAAAGAGTATTGCTGAATAAACCTGAAGATGGTTTTATAACTGATAATAGTGAAGTCTATAATATTTTAAATAAATTGTCGAAAAAGTATAAAGAAGCCCTTAACATGTATCCTGTAAATTCATGGTCAGCACCATGTTTAACAACATGCGATGGATATCCTATTGTCGGAAAAATTAATGATAATAATTATGTATTAAGCGGATTAAATGGTGCAGGTTTAACTCTCTCCGCAGGTCTATCAGAAATTCTTGTAAAAATTATAGAAGAAGAGATTGAACAACCAAATTATCTGGAACCTTTAAGGTTTAAAAAAGGATGTAAAAAAATTGTCGAAATATTTGATAATATATGCATGGATATCTGAATGATTCTTAATATTTAGTTTTTATCATTTTTTACAATACATAACGTATTTCCAATTTTAGAATTGAGTAGATTTGATGCATTACCTTTATTCACTGCGATCTCAGCGAATCCAAAGCTATTTTTGTATAAAAGTAGTTGGCCTTCATCTACGTCAGCAAATTTTTTACCTACATTTATGTTAAATTCGATACCATCTTTAATTATTTTAGTGTTATTGAATTTAATATCTAAATTATCAAACTTAGAACTTAAAACGATATTACCAAAATCATCAATATAAATAACTTTTAGATATAATCTGTTATCTTCCTCTTTAATATCAAATAGCTTAAGCTCTATCATCTCATTATTTTTTAATATTTTAGTAAAATAGCTTAAGTTTTCATTTATAGATAACAAGGCTGCAGTTGGCGCAAAAATATCTCTTCCATGAAAAGTTTGAGATATAGAAACACTAAAATTATACTCATTTTTTAAATATTCATTAAGTTTTTCTGGTATTATTTCATAAATTGAAGCAATTCCATCTTCTATAGCACTTTCATACAATAAACCATTATCAGGTCCAACAAAATAGTAATTTTTCGTTTTTACTATTAAACCTTTTCTCTTGGTTCCAACTCCAGGATCTACTACTGAAAGTATTATAGAATTTTTAGGCATCCATTTATATGAGTTAAATAATATATATGACCCAGATAATATAGAAAACTTAGGAACATTGTTATCTATATCTATTATTTCTACATCATTATTTAATTTCTTCATTATACCTTTCATTATGCCAACATAAAAATTATTCCCAAAATCAGTTATTATACCGATATTCATTTATGTCACCGTAAACCCGCCTATCAGGCGGGTTAGCTTATTTATTAGCTATTAAATATTTTTTCAGAATATTCTACTATTCTTTGCGCACCTTCTTTTATTGACTCCATGTCTGTAGCATAGCTGAACCTTACAAACTCCCTACCTGCTTTATCAGGGAATGTATCCCCAGGTAAAACTAATACTCCAGTTTTTTCTAGTAAATCATCTACAAATAACTTTACAGTAAGATTAGTCCTATTTAATATGGAAGATATTCTTGGAAACATGTAAAATGCCCCTTCAGGCATGTATGGTTCAAAACCTGGTGCTTTTTTCAAAATATCATATAAGACTTTAGCTCTTCTATTAAACTCATTAACCATATTTTTGACAGGATCCCAATCACCTTTTAAAGCAATAACGCCTGCTTTTTGTACAAATGACGTAGCACAGCTATATAATGATACAGCTAAATCATTAAATCTAGGTATTGTTTCTCTGCGTGCAACAATATAGCCAAGTCTCCAACCTGTCATGGAGAAAGTTTTTGAAAATCCATTTATATATATTAGATTATCTCTCCAATCAGGATATTCTATTAGGCTCTTAAAGTTTCCACTGTATACAAAATTATCATATATTTCATCTGCAACGATTATTATGTTTTTCTTTTTAGTCAACTCAACTAATTGGTCAAGTTGTTTTCTAGAAAATACAGCACCTGTAGGATTATGTGGATTATTTATAAATATCATTCTCGTCCTATTAGTTATTTGAGATTCAATCTTTTCAACATTTAAACTAAATCCTTTTTGTGGATTAAAATCAAGTGATACAAATTTAGGTATGCCACCAAATAGTTTTACTACTTGGGCATATGCATAATAGCTGGGTTCAATAATTATTGCCTCGTCATTTGGCCTTATATATGACGAAGCAGCCATAAATATTGCCGTTTTTGTTCCAGGAGTTACAATAACTTCATCGTTTTTTACATCTGATTGATACCTTGTGTTCAAATAATTAGCAATTGCCTCTCTTAGTTCAGGAATACCTTGTGTTTCAGTATATCCTGTAAAATTATCATCTAGAGCCGCTTTTGCGGCAGATTTGATATGGTCTGGTGTTGGAAAGTCAGGCTGTCCAATACCAAAACTTATAACTTTTTTCCCTTGATTTTGTAGTTTCCTTATTATAGGAAGATAACTAAATGCGCTTTCTCCTTCTATAAGATAGATATTGGGTTGCATATCCAATACGGGTGGATTAATTGCCATTTGTTTCACCATTTAAATACATATATAAATTAACTAATATATAATATTATACTTTTCTGTTAATAATTAATTATGGTGGGCATTATTAATTCTAAATATTTCATTAAATTAAATTAAAATTAATATATTTGCATTTTTTAGTTAATTTGTTATTATTAAATTGATTCTAAAATATTAAAAAGTAATTATTATAAAACAAAATTCCTTTGATTAGTCTTGAGTTTATTTTATTAAATAATAAGATTTCAATTTTTATAAAAAATCAGTATTATTAATTTATTGCTTTATATTGTTTTCAGCAATCGTGTCCTTCTTCATAGCTTTTGCTCAGTAATTGCTTTACATCACAAATAATATAATTCTAATTAAAGTAAATAAACTTAATTAAATATTAGTATTGACTGTTTAACTTTGTTCATATTTATTAAAGATAAAATAAGTTTTATTAGCGTAACATATTGTGGGGCAGAAAATGCAATGCTTGGCTGAACTTCATTCACATAGTACAGTAAGTGATGGAAAACCAACTCCAGAAGAAATAGTTTTAAGGGCAGTATATTTGGGTCTCTCTGCAATAGCGGTTTCTGACCATAATACATTCAGAGGATCAGCAATAGCTATAGAATCAGCTAAAAAACTAGATCTAAACATAACTGTAATTCCAGCTAATGAGGTAAGAACTATAAGAGGAGATGTATTGGTTTTATGCGAAAGGATTCCATATGAAGAACCTCCAAAAATTCCAAATGAACTTCATGAATGGGCTATATCGAATAATTGTATAACTATAGCTGCTCATCCGTTTCATATAGGTAGAAAAAGCGTTGGAAGATATTTAAAGAATAATCCCAAGGATTTTGATGCTATTGAGGTATGGAATCCTAGAGGAATTCCTTTTCTAAATAAACCAGCCACGAAATTGGCAGAAAAATATTTTAAGCCGCAAACTAGTGGCAGTGATGCACATGTATTGCAAGAATTAGGCACTTCTCCAACAAAGATAGAAAGTAATGAATGTGATTTGTATAGTATATTAGACGCTATAAGAAAAGGTAAATGTGCACCCACAAAGAGTTACATGAAAATATCTACTATATTTAATGTATTAAAATGGAGTATTAAAAGAAGAATATAATTTTTTTAAAATTAATATGCTATTAGTCGCTTATGAAATATTTATTGAAATTAATTTAATTTCTGTTAGGCCTTCTATTGTAGATCTTACTCCTTCTCTTGCCCCAATACCACTTAACTTTACTCCTCCAAAAGGCAAAGCATCCCATCTTAGCCTTGGAGAATCATTAATCATGACTCCTCCAACTTTTAATTCTTTGGCTAAACGTAAACCTCTTTTTAAATCATTTGTAAAAATTGATGCTTGAAGTCCAAATGGAGAAGAATTCGCTATTTCTAATGCTTCATTATCATCGCTAAATTTAAATATAGGAGCTATTGGTCCGAAAACCTCTTCTTTCGATAGTTTCATATTAGTTTTTGCTTCACTGATTACAGTTGGAGAGTAGAAATAACCCTTTAGATTTAATCTATTACCACCTAGTTTTATTTTACCGCCATTGTTAAGAGCATCTTCAACATAATTATCCATCTTTTCTAATGCTTCCTTTGATATCAATGGCCCTAAATCAGAGCTCTCTTCTAATGGGTCTCCAACTATTAGTTTTCTAGCTTTCTCAATAAATTGGCTAACGAATTTTTCATAAATTTTTTCATGGACTAAAATCCTTTTGCCAGCATTGCAGTTTTGTCCAGCATATTCATACCGAGCTTTAATTGAGACATTAATAGCGGCATCCAAATTTGCATCATCTAAAACTATTATTGGATCAGATCCTCCCATTTCAATCATAAGTTTTTTTGCAGATTGAACAGCTTTGCTGGCTATATTAATACCTGTATTTGTTGAACCAGTAAATGTGATTCCGGACACTTTTTTATTGGTCACTAGCTCATCTCCTACATCAACGTCACCTGGCAGAACGCTTAAAGATTCAAAAGGAAGCCCTGATTCATAAAGAATTTTGCCTAGTTCTAAAGCCGTTAAAGGAGTATAAGGAGAAGGTTTAACTATAACGGAATTTCCAGCCATTATATTTGGGGCTACTTTATGAGCGAATGAATTTGCAGGAAAATTGAAAGGTAAAATTGCAGCTACTACGCCTATTGGTTCTCTCGTTTCTATAACCATTCTGTATTCATTACCTGGTGGGTATTCATATGAATCAACTCTATGGTATTTTCCTTCTAGAATAAATCTAGCTTCCTCAGCTGCAATGCTAAATAATTGAATTGCTCTTAGCATTTCAACTCTAGAATCTTTCAAAGGTTTACCACTTTCTAAAGAAAGTAATCTAGATAAAATTTCCTTTCTCTCCTCTATCAAAATCGACGCTTTCTTAATTATTTTTGCCCTATCTTTCAGAGGAATACTGGAAATTTTATGGAATCCTTCCAAAGCAACATCTATTGCCCTTTTAGTCATTTCTCTATCAGCAAAGCTTACTTCATCGATAATATTGTCTGGATTCGATGGAGATCTAACTTTTACCCTGTTTTCTGTTTCGATTTCTTTTCCTTCAATAAGTAGACCTTTCATTTATGCTTCACCTTTTTTATATTAAATCTTATAGCCTTAAAATATTTGCTCATTATATGATATGTTGATTATTTATGGTCAAAAAAGCAAAATTTTTATTTAGTCAATAAAACACAAATTTTATAGATAAAAATGAGAGAGCTTAGTGTCATAGAAAAATATATCTTAGTGCACATATATAAGTTTGGCCCGGATACACCTTGGTTAATGGCTCATAGGCTATTAGGTAATTATGGGTATACATCAAAATATGATCCTGATGAATTAGAAAAATATTGTAAAGTATTAAAAGATGAGGGTTTGCTAGTTGTTTATAACGGTGAATTAAAAATGAAGGTAACATCATCAATAAAGCCCTGGCTTAAAGTTAAGTCTAAGGAAATGAAACATAAACCTCAAGGTATATATTACGATTTAAGCAAAGAAGGAAGAAAAGTTGCTTCAAATTTGTATAAGGAATTATTTAAAAAAATAGTTTCAATGTTTTATAAATATATTAGATAAATTTTAATAGGCGCTGATGATAAATAAAAAAGGGAATGGATTTTGTCAAGAAAAAAAGTATTTGAATCTTTAATAGCAGATAATGTAGCTAGAATAGCAAGTGATTTAGAAAAAGCTGAAGATTTTAACACCTCAATATTGGCATCTCACGTAATAGAAGCAATTAAAAAAGTAGGTTCCAATTTGCATACAACTAAAGATGGAGTTCTTTTTTGCTACTTTTGTAATAAAGGTCCTTTTACTAAGAAAGGTTATTATCTTCATTTAATGCGTTCTCATTATCAAGATCTGATTGATTCTGTTGTTGAGGAATCTGAAAGGATAGCTTCATCGTCGAAAGATGTTGAGTTTTTATAACTCTTCTATCCTTATCTGTATCAAAAATTATCAGTTCAACATCTTCATTAGACTTCAATGGGCCATCATAAACATATAACTCTTCGTTGATATCTATCCATTTTATATCATTATTTTTTAGTATAAAATAACCTTCTGGTCCTAATTTTAATTTATCTTTGCTTACTAAGCCTACTTTGTTTAACTTGGTTGGTATATTATAAAGAAGTCTCGTACTTCTATCCTTTATACCATCTGCAATAACATATTTTGTTTCGATTGATTCAATCGTTATTATAAAAAAGTCTCCTTTATTTCTTTTATTTTTTTCTTCTTCAGCTAAATTATATAAAGCATTTAAAGGATCTCCCTTACCCTCGTTCTCTTCCTTGCTAGTTAGCTTATACACTTGAAATGAAACATCATTTAAATCTATCATATCCCTTTTAAACCACTGAATTGTAACTTTGTATTTATGTTCTTTTATTTTTTGCTCTTTAGTCATATCCTATCTACCAATTAAATAGTATAGCGCCTATTTAATAATCTTTTAATGTATTAAGTTAATACAATATTTCATTGAATCGAAGAAATTATTTTATTATACATACTATATGCTTTAATAGCGCATTAAATATTTAATTTGCTGAGGAAAAATGATATTAATAGATGCCTTACTGATAATAATATCGTTTGGAATAATTATAATAACAATTTATGGTATAAGATCTTTAATTAAAAGTATGAATTCATTTAAAGCAATAAAATGGTCCGGAAATAAAAAAGTTACAGTTATAATACCTGCAAGAAACGAAGAGAAAAATATTGTTGAATTGCTTAAAAACTTAATAATAGTCGATGACAAATTAAGCAAAATCATAATTATAAATGATAGGAGTACTGATAATACTGAAAAAATAGTAAAAGAATACATGAAGATAGATAAAAGAATACAACTAATAAACATTAAAAACGTTAATAAAGACTGGATTCCAAAATCGTTTGCATTGTATGAAGGAATGAAATACGTTGGTTTTAAAAATGCTGTTTTATTTTTAGATGCTGATGTAAAAGGAGATATGCAACGAATTATAGATATAACATCAAATATTAAAGAGGGTCAAATATACGCTTATTTACCTTATTTTGAATGTGATAATTTTGTATCTAAGGTATCTCAATCATTTTTGTCATCTATTCTTCATGGATATTTTGGGTATGATAAAACTGTTAATAAGAAAGAAAATTATGGACTAATGTTCGGTTGTTGTTGGTCTATATCACCTTATACGTATTATGAAATAGGTGGTCATGCTTCTGTAAAAAATGAATTAATTGAGGATAAAAATTTAGCAACTAGAGCAAAGCAAATGGGAGTAAATATTATACCTGTCGATGCAAGGAACTTTATAAAAACTAAATCATGGAATAATTCCAATGATATAAAAAATTTGCTTTCAAGGATATTTTATGATTATGAGAAAAATTTGAGTTCTACATTTTATGTTTATTTATTAGTCCTTGCATTAATATTATTATTTTATCTACCATTAGCATGGATACCATTACTAATATTAAAAAGATATTTATTATCTCTTTTATTTTTTTCAGCATATTTTGTTGAGAACGTATTTTATTACCTGGGTGGACTAACAAATAGAATTAAACTACCTTTTAGTATTTTTTACTTTATTCCAGCTTACTTTCTAGTTATAAGCATAATTAATGTTAAATATAAAGGGGTTAAATGGAAAGGAGAATTATATAAGATCTAGATCATATTTCAACAAACTCTATTTCATCTCTGTATATTATTACGGAACCAGCTCTACCTATATGGTATCTACTTGAAAATACTGTTATTACGCTCTTATACAGTTGATCTATATAAATTTTCTGATGATTTTTAATTTTATTTATAAAAGTTCCATCATTATTCCATATATGGACACCATCAACTATTTCATGTCCTCTAACCATAAAGTTTATACCATTAGCATCCATGAATTCATTCCATGCTTTTTTCCCATAATAGAACACTCCATCACCTCTCATGTAATTTGGTTCAAACCAATCGATATATCCATCAGGATCGTTCCATGCCATCTGAAACAATATATTGTTTTCGAATTCTAAATATTCCTTGTTTCCTTTAATTTTGTTTAGTTGATACAGTTCATCTAATTTTAATGGAATATGTTCGTTATTTATCTTAATAAAGGGTATCCCTCCATGTACAAAGAATATATTGTTTAACGACGCGGATATTGGTAAATTAGAATAAAACAATTCAATCAATTTTATTCCCTCCTTACCAATTTTTGATACAAGTTCTTCAAAAAAACCGTATTCTTGATTCATGTTTAGATCTTCGTGGTTACCTCTTATTAAGATAACCTTATCTTCGTAATTGATTAATAAATTAAATATTTCATTTAATACTTCAACACCCTCATAGCCTCTATCTACATAATCACCTAGAAATATTATCTTATTAGGAGATGTTTGCTCGATAATCTTCTTAAAATTATTTATGCTTTTCATATAACCGTGTATATCACCTATAACAGCTATTGGATAGTTGCTAACATTTTTCTCGAAAATACTTTTCTTTTTTAATATTTCAATAGCCTTTGATGCGCTTTTTAGAAACTCATTACTTTTTTTGTACATGTTTTTACCCATATTTAATTTTACTTTTTAGGATTTAATTTTTATAATATTTCAATCTTATATAAATTACAATAATGATTAATAAAATATAATTGATTATAATACCCTTTCATTGTATATTTCATCAAGATATTTAATACCGTTATCAGGTATTATGCAAACATAATCTCCTTCGTCAAGATCTCCATTATTATAAGCCTTTTTTAATCCGGCTAAAACTGCTCCACCGCTAATGCCTGGTAAGATTCCATTAGTCCTTGCTGTTGTGATTAAAACATCTATAGATTCTTCTAGACTAACAGAATAAATGTCATCTGGGGAATCATTTATATTCCACCAATTTTTAAAGTCTTGCTTTTTTATTCCAGGAATTGTGCCATTTTCTTCAGGTTGAATTCCAAATATTTTTACTGCTTTGTTTTTGTTATGGAAATAAAAGATTAATCCGGCTATATGACCTCCGGTTCCCATAGATGCAAAAATTCCATTAAGCTTAAGTTTTCCATATATTGTTTGATAGTCTATTTCTTTTGCCGTATATCTTAAATGAACTAATAAATTGAAAATATTAGAAAATTGATTTGGAACAAAAGCATTTTCTTTTTCAGCATATATTTTAACTTTTTCTATTAACTCATTAGTAGTATTGCCTTCTCTAACTACATCAGATCCATAAATTTTTAATAGTTTACTTGCATAATCCGGAGAAGTTTCTGGCATGAAAACCCTTGTTTTTTTGCCTAATATAGATGATATAGCAGCAATAGCTATTCCAGTATTTGCTGACGTAGCTTCAAAAATTTTTTCTTTATCACTTAATTTATCTAGATTATTATAAATTATATACCATGCTGTTCTATCTTTTATACTAAGGCTAAAAGGATTATACCATTCTAATTTTGCCCATATACCTATTTTCTTGTCATTTATTATACCATTTAACTTTACTAATGGAGTTGGTCTATCCCTTTCTATTAGTTCTATAGTGTTATTATAAACCCTGATACCTGGGTCAGAAACTTCATCGTAAAAACCTAAGAAATCTAAAGATACCTTTACGTTTTCTTCCTCATTAGATACTGCAATAAATTTCGTACCTAAGTATTTTAATGCCCAATATATTTCATGTTTTTTAATTACATTATTATCTTTAACAACTATGGCCTCTTCTTGATAACCACTGTTTAAGATTTCCTTTATTTTATTTATAATTGTTTTCATATCTAGTTTATCAGATTTTATCGAGTCGATTTCTTTGATTTTTACCAAATTTTCCCCCGATTTCTACATATAAATTTGGATTTTAAAATTTGGTTTATTATTTTAATGGAGCTGATTATTATGTAGGAATTTTTATATAATCTAAAGTATTCTCTATATAGGAAATATTTAAAAACTGTCCGTAGATATGTAGAATAAGGGATAGATATGAAGGAAAAAAAGGTTGAGTTGCTTAATAATATTAGACAGAGACTTTCATATTATAGGAATTTGGGAGCAGATCCGTTATCTCTTGCAACAGGATGCGCTGTTAAGGTTGATTTATTAAAAATAGTTTATCCAGCCATGGAAAAAATTAGGCCGTATCTTCAATCAAAGAATTTAAGAATTGCAGAAAGAGAAGATGCCGATATATTTTATGCAGATTCTGATTCTATAGAAATTAATAGAAAAATATTACCTTTAGGAGAAAAAGTTAATTTAAATTATAAAAATGAAAGCGAAATCAGAGCTATTATTTTAGTACAGGTTTATCAGCTAGCAGCAAATGAGGCAGATAAGTTTATTAAAAAAGTCATGCCTGCATATGAGAGCCTTTGTGAATGCGCACCCGTAATTAATGTAGGAAAAGGACATTCTATAGTAACGCCATTTAGAGAAGATGAATTTATGTTGGCTGATTTAATATCATATAACAAAGGGGAGGAGCTCATAGCTGCTAATAATGATACTATGCACATTATAGATCCAACTAGTCTTCCATCGGACTATAGACAAGTCTCAGGATCTATATCAAACTCACTAAATGACTTGTTTGTAGTCGGTGCTTATAAAGATCTTAAGATAGCTCCTGTATTAAATGGCCCAACAGAAGAACTAAGAGAAGAACTATACAAAAACTCAAAAAGATTTGCTAACGAAATAGGTGCTAAACTATTAGATATAGAACAACCTAAAAAGGGAAGGCTTTTATTAGGGGCAACAGTAATTGCATCTAGTGACAAGAAACCGCCAATGTTTCATGATAAAGCAGATAATGGTATGAAAATAATAATTACTAGGCCTTTAGGCGAATTATCTCCAATAACAACATATTTATCAACAGCTATTGATGAGAGCATTATAGATGAACTTGAAAAGAAAGGAATAGACTTAGATACGTTGGAAAAAATTAAAGAAAAAGCTGTCAATATAATCTCATCACCGAATAAAGCCATGGGAGAAGTTATAGCAAAATATTTACCAGATTTGAATGAAGACTTTTCTAAAGAAAAACACATAGTTTCAGCAACAGATGTTACTGGACCAGGAATATTGGTTGTTTGGGAACAGGCGAATTTAACAAATACTCATATAAAGTTATATGACTTTCCATTACTTTTCCCTGAAATATCAGAATTTGCAACAGAAAATTTCTTGATGCCAAATGCTACAGCAGGCACTAATGGTGGATTTATTATAATATCTCCAGAAGAAATTTACGAAGATGTTATTAAAGACCTAAAATATAAGGGTTACGATCCTTATGTAATAGGAGAAATTGTTGAAAAAGGAAAGAAAGAAGTTGACGCTCCAAAAAATATAACAAAGTATATATTAGATCAAGAAGTTTTGAGCAAGTTTAATTTATATTGAGGTGATTTAATGGATATATGTTTAAAGATTCTTGTTAATGGGCATGTCCAAGGAGTAGGATTTAGGCATTTTATTTGGTCTAATGCAAAAAAGCTTAACATAAAAGGCTACGCTAAAAATCTTTCTGATGGAAGTGTTGAAATAATTGCTAATGGAAATAACGAATCCATAAATAAACTATTGGAAATAATAAAAAATAGCTATTTCGAGGTAGATAATATAAAAACAGAAAAATTAGATAATTGTTATTTTAATGATTTTAGGAAGCTTTGAGGTGATAGTATTGAGGAGAGTAGATTTGACTAATTTAGATTGTCCCGAGCCTATGTTTTTAGCTTACAGGGAGTTTGGAAAAATGAGCCAAGGAGAAGAAGTGGAATTCATAATGGATAATGAAGTTTGTGCATATAATTCTTATAAGCTAATTAAAAATAGCGGAAATGCTTTAGTAACAATAATGAATGATTCTAATTGGATATATAGGTTGCGTGTTATAAAGCTTAGAGATTTTAGGAGTATTATATAGAAATTTCATTTAAGTAAGATTTTACTATATCTAAATAATCTGAAAGCATACTAGTTATTTCACTGGCTTCTTCTTCACTTAAAACATGTCTTCCTCCTTTCTTAAAACCATCTTGTTCCCACCTTGGTATTACGTGAACGTGAAAATGGAAAACAACTTGCCCAGCTGGAGAACCGCTGTTAGTTATAACATTAACTCCAGGAGCTTTTAATTTATCTCTATAGATTTTTGCAAAAGCTGACGCTATTACCCATGTTTTAACTAGAGTTTTTACTGGAGTGTCTTGAATTGCCTCATGATGTTCTTTAGGGATTACTAATAAATGACCCTTAGAAATTGGATTTATATCAAGTATGACCATTATATCTTTATCTTCATAAATTATGTGAGCCGGTTTTTCTTTTCTTGATATTTCACAAAATACACACGTCAATTTTATCACCATGTTAGAGTCCTATAACAAATATATTAATCTAGTTATATAATTAAATAATGGTGCGGCATGTCTAAAAAGAGAAGTACGATAAAAAATATTATTGGTAAAGCTATAAACTCATTTGACAAAAGGGAAGAGTACATAATTATATATATTGATAGGACACCTGAGCATGGCAATAGGCTTTTGCAATTATCTACAAATGATATTATAGCAGTTAGTAATTGGGCCATAACATTAAGCGATAATGAAACCGTTATACCTATACATAGAATTGTAGAGATAAGAAAAAAAGATGGAAAAGTTTTATGGAAAAGGGGCTTTAATAATGGAAGGTGAAATTAGAGGTATTAATTATACAATAAAAGTTGTTAATGGCTTTAAATTGCCATCATTTGAAGAAAATAACAAATTAATAGTGGGTGATATGGTTCTGTCCGCAGATGTAAAATTAGGTACATTAGGTGATATAGTTTCTGGTCTATTAGTTCCTCCAGTTGAGTATGATGAAAATTTTAAAGATTTAATCGAATATTATAAGATAAGAGTAACCATAGAACAAGCTTATGAATTTATGCAAAGATATGGAAAACTTGCAAACTATTTTAAGATACCTATAGAGTTTATACCTTTGTCTAAAATGTCTGATCTTAAAGATGTTTATTCGTGCATATATAATGAAGTCATTAATAAAGTAGGCCTTAAAGGTTTAAGGGACGATTACGAAGCTTACATAAAAAACATAGGAAGTATTGATAATGGTAATATAAATTTAAATTTTAACATGCTAACTATTGGAGCAAATAAAATAATGGGTAATATAGGAAAAAATGTGATACTCGGTTTTTTAACATTATATTCTAATACTAATGTTAATACCGGAAAGTCGTGTGAGCCAATAGAATTAATAAAAAATCCGTACAGTGTGATTTCTATTCCAGAAGGTATAATATTTAAGAGTTGTAGTGATTATGATGGTTACATTAAAAAAATTTTAGGTAAAGATTATAGATGTAAGAGGCCTGGAATATTATCTTCAAGCCAGATTTGTGAAAATGATGAGATGAAAATAGTAATAAAAGAGTATATCTATGGCACATTAAAGTGGTTCATGGCAGGAGCTGTTTCAGCATCCATATTTCCGTTTAAAGAGACTCCATTATCAAGGTTAGTTAATGAATATAAATCTCTATTAGATTTAAGGAAAATAATTAATACCCCAAAAATTTTAAGTTTATGTTCAGAGAAATATGAGTATAAGATGGTTAGAGAATTCCTAGATGGAGAGGTCGTATTAAAGAGCAAGAATCCCTATGCTTGGTATAATATGGGAAAGAGCTTAGCATTAATACATAATCATAATAGGACTTTAGGGGATCCTAATCCAGGAAATTTTGTCATGATAGATAATGATAATATGGCCCTTATAGATGCTGAGCAAGTAAGTAATTATACTCACAAAAAAGCAGCATGGGATTTAGCAGTATTTTTTGCATACGCAAGAACATTTCAAGCAAATCCTAGGCTTGTAAAAGAGACGTTAAAATCTTATGTAGAATCAAGGCCTAAAGAGGAATGGAAAAAAGTTTTAAGTTATATAAAAGGACCTCATCTAACAGCATTAATGACTCCTCTGCCAAATTTACTAGCGGAACTTAGATTAGCTTTAAAAGATCTAGATAATAACTGATCTTTCTATGATATCGCTAGGCAATATTGTATTTCTTAAATTGCTAATTATACTTTTCAAATAATTCTTATCTGGCTCTTCAAAGAAACTATAGCTCTTTACTGATAATTTTATTACATCTAACGGCATATTAATTATGTTTGCATAACCTTCCAAATCTGAGATATCGCTAGATATGGCATCTGAAAAAGCTTTTGATATTTTATCATATTTATCGTATAGGGATGAATGCGCTCCTAAGAGGCAACAGGTATCTAATTCGCAAGAAGTTATTTTTAAATTGTTTTTTGATGCTATTGATAAAAAAGGTTCCCAAATAACTCCCTGCCTAACTTCACCTTTTAAGACCTTGTTTAAAATCTCTTGACCGCTATTGCCATATACTCTAGGCATCTCTAGCTTGTTCATATCAGCGCATAGTTCCATTGATGACATGATAGATGTCGAATGGCCATTTTTACCGTTTAAATTGTTAATTATTCCACTACCTCCACCACTACCTCCTCCAATTATATGGACTTGACCCCTGCTTATCCTATGTATAGCTAATAAGGAAACTGCAGGGTTCATAGCTAACTTTAATTTTCCTATTGATAAGTCTAAGGCTTCCTTATATGCTTCATCGTAAACAACTATCTTAACATGATTAAAAATATTTTCCAATTTTTTAGCAAATTTTATTATATATGGATATTCGCTAGCTCTAAGAATTCCTATAGTTATTATAGAATCATTTTTTTGATTAGCAGTTATTATAGAAACGCCCCCCTGATAAGATACCTTTATGAGACCTGAATTTTCTAACTTTTTAACTCTTCTATATATCATACTCTTGCTATGGCCTAAGTTTCTAGCAAGCTCTGATAAAGTTATTGGCATGTACTCTTTAATTATATCATATAGCTCAAAGTCGATTTCATCTAATTCTTCCAAACTTTCACCATAAAAAACAGTTGTATCTAAAGGCTATAATTTTTAATTATTTCCTTATCAATAATACCTAAATATTTAATTTTCAAACTAATATTATAGGTAGGTGCATTGAATGCCAGAGGAAAACGAAATTAAATTGGATCCATGGGGAAGACCTGAAATAAAAGATTATAACAGACTTTATGAAGTGTTTGGAATTAAGCCTTTTGGTGAATTAATTAATAGAATGAAAAGTGACGGTATCGAATTAAGCCCCTTTATGAAAAGAGGGATAATATTTGGTCATAGAGATTTTGATAATGTAATATTAAAGGCTATTGAAAATAAAGAAAGAGCTGCTGCTATGACTGGATTTATGCCGAGTGGAAGATTCCATTTCGGTCATATGATGACTGGTTTAGAACTAATATATTTTCAAAAGCTGGGCTTTAAAATATTTGTAGGGCTTGCCGATGCAGAGGCATATGCAGTAAGGCATATATCAAGAAAAGATATAATAAAGATAGGTATAGAAGAATATGTTGCTAACTTAATAGCACTTGGTTTAGATCCAAGCAAAACTGATTTTTACTTCCAAACAAACAGAAAGGGTTCATACCATTCATTAATACAATTGTTTGCATCAAAAATTTCTTATAATGAGCTCGAAGCTATTTATGGCGAAATAACTCCAGGTAAAATTATATCTGCGTTGACTCAAGCAGCTGATATATTGCACCCACAATTACCAGAGTATGGGGAATACAAACATGTTGTAGTTCCAGTAGGCGCTGATCAGGATCCTCATTTAAGATTGACAAGGGACTTAGCAGGAAGGTTCAAGGGTGAAATAGAATTAGAACCTCCTGCATCTATTTATCACAGGCTCATAAGAGGTTTGGATGGAGGGAAAATGAGTAGCAGTAAACCAGATGTAACAATATTTCTAACAGATCCAATAGACATTGCGAAAAAGAAATTTATGTCATCTTTAACAGGAGGTAGAAATACGGCCGAAGAACAAAGAAAATTAGGAGGAGAACCTGATAAGTGTCCAGTATATGATTTATATTTATATCATTTAATACAAGATGATAACGAATTAGTTAATATCTATAATAGGTGTAAGTCTGGCTCATTGCTATGTGGAGAATGTAAATTTTTTGGGTTCTCTCGTTTAGAAAAGTTCTTAGAAGAGCATCAAAAGAAGCTCGAGAAAGCTATAGATAGAGCGTGGTCTATTATCGAGATTCCGAAGATTTAGATTCGTTTAATCCTATTATCGGTACATATCTTGGGTTACACTTGCCATCTTTTTGCAGACTCTTTTGTAATAATGCTATTTTTTCTGAAGGGCCAGATACAAACATTAGTTCGATACACGTGTTATTTTCGTGTGTATGAATATAAGTTTTGGCAATATCTTGAAACTTATCAATAATTTCTTTCACTGCTTTTTCATCTTTACATGAAACTATCATTATGCCAGTGCAAGTATGTGGAATTAAATAATGCTTATAATCATTTATAAAAGTTTTAACTGCTTGCTCAACTAGATCACTTCTATTAATTTCTAGTTGTTCAGATAATTTGTTCAGATAATCATATAAGTTATCTGGTATACTTATGCCAAATCTTTTCTTAGTCAATATTCATATCGCCTATTTCTATATTGTATTTAAAAATTAATAATTTTTATTTGACGCGCAATTATTAATGAATTCTCTAATCTTTTTAATAGCACTATCACTAATTTTATGTTCTAGAATACATGCTAGTTCCTCGGCTTCTTTCTCATCAATTCCTATTGATATTAAAAAGTCCCTTATTTCATTTTCTTTATTAACAATTGATGATGCTAATTCTATACCTTTTTCGGTTAATCTTACTCCTCTGTATGGAAAATAGTACAGATAGCCGTCCTTTGCAAGTTTTTGCATTGCTTCTGTAACACTAGCCTGCGTTGTCCCTAAATAACTGGCTATTTTTCCAAACTTTATCCAACCTTTGTCTCCGCCTTCTTTAAAAATTGTAGTTAAATATTCCTCTAAGCTTATTGAAATTCCTTTTCTTTTTATGTGAACAGACATTATTAATCCCAGTATTAATATTTTTTAAAGCCCTAATATTTTTACTTTGATAGAGGATCCTTTATCAGATTCTTTTCCAAGACAGTTTCTAATTTTTTCCTAGATAATAATATTATTTCTGTTGCATTTTGGAGTTCTTCTTTGTATGTTGTTGTTTTCCTAGCAAATCCCTGCTCAACAGCTTTAACAGCAACAGCAGCAGCAACCCTAGGATATACTTCCCACTCCTCCATTGTAGGCACTATGTAATCTTCTCTTAACCCTTTCTCTTCAGCAAACCTTGCAATTTCATACGCTGCAGCAATTGCCATCTCATCGCTAATTGTTTTTGCCCTAACATCTAAAACACCTCTAAACACTGCTGGAAAAACAAGGCTGTTGTTTATTTGATTTGGAAAATCACTTCTTCCGGTTGCAACAATTTTAGCACCTGCTTTTTTTGCTTCATACGGCCATATTTCTGGAACAGGATTTGCTAAAGCAAATACTATAGCATCTTTGTTCATCTTAGAAATCCATTCCTTCTTTATAACATTAGGTCCTGGTATACTTGCAGCAATTAAAACGTCTGCATTCTCAAATGCTTTTTCAATAGGTGAATTAGGCGGTAAACCACCTCCCCTAGTCTCTATTGCTATATCATATTGCCATCTATTCGATATCATTAATTTATCAATATCTGGCATCTCAGGATGTAAAATACCTTTACTTGCTATTGCAATAACATTCTCAGCCACCACTACCTCCTCCAATTATATGGACTTGACCCCTGCTTATCCTATGTATAGCTAATAAGGAAACTGCAGGGTT